>CAYXQU010000320.1:0-2264 GCA_964467305.1 uncultured Eubacteriales bacterium | reverse complement strand
GCTGCGCACGAGCCCGATGCCATTCTCATACTGAGGGTAATCGTCGTACCACTCGGCGGTCGGGAACGGGGCGCGCGCGTTCAGGTAGAACTCGTCGGCCAGGTGGACCCAGGTCACACCGTCGCGCTCGCGTGACTCGAACTGCCAGCGCTGCACCTGCTGGATCACCATCGCGGCTGCGATCTGGTCGTTGTAGCTTGCCGAGAACCGCTCCTGGTGACGCGTATAGCCCAACGGGACGATCCCCACCGAGACGACCCCGCCGCGCTGCGCGAGCCAGGTGAGCGTGCGGTCGAGCTGATCGCCGTCGTTGACGCCGGGAACGAGCACGATCTGCACGTGTAGGTCGATGCCGCCGTCGAGCAACTGGTCGATGCGGTCGAGCGCGCGGTCATCGCGCGCACACACGAGCTCGCGACGCACTTGGGGGTCGACCGCGTGTACCGACACGTACAGCGGCGAGAGCTGCTGCTCTATGATGCGCTCGACATCGGCATCTGCGAGATTGGTGAGCGTGACGAAGTTGCCTTGGAGAAACGACAGGCGGAAGTCGTCGTCGCGCAGGTAGAGTGGCTTGCGCATACCGGCCGGCAGCTGAGTCATGAAGCAGAAGGTGCAGGCGTTTCGGCAGGTGCGTACCGCATCGAAGACCGGTGCTGCGAACTCGACGCCCCAACCCTGCCCGAACTCGCGCTTCAGTCGCACCCGCTGCACCCGTGCGTCGGCGTGCCGCCTGACCTCGAGTTCGAGCACGTCACCGTCGCTGACCCACTGCCAGTCGATGATGTCGCGCAGAACCGTGCCATCCACCGAAACGACCGTGTCTCCGCTTCGCAGCCCGGCCACATGGGCCGGCGACGTCTCCTCGATGTCGGCGATCAGCCCGCCGTCGCTTGCCGGCGCATCCGTTGGCGCGTACTGGGGTCTGCCGTCGATCATTCCATGGCCTCGATCGCGCCGATCACGCCTTGCATCTGAGCATCGGGGGTCGAGGCGCCCGCCGTCACACCCACCGTGTCCGCACCTTCGAACCACTCCTGCTCGAGTTCTTCGGCCGTTTCGACGTGGTGCGTACGGGGGTTGACCGCCCGGCATATCTCGACAAGTCGAGTGGTGTTACCGGAGTTGTGCCCACCAACCACCACCACCACGTCGACCTCAGCCGCAAGCTCCGCGGCCGAGCGCTGACGCTTGGCCGTCGCAGAACATACGGTGTTATAGACACGTAGCTCGGTCACGCGCGGCACCAGGGCGGCCACGACGTCGCTGAGCAGCGCTTGGGGCTGAGTGGTCTGGACGACCACCCCTACCCTGCGCGATCCAAGCCTTTCCGGCAGCTCCGACGCATCGGAGACCACGATAGCCTGTCCACCGGCGTGCGCCATGATCCCCTCGACCTCGGGGTGGTCCGCCTCGCCGATGATGACCACGGTATAGCCTGCGTCGCGCAGCTCACCTGCCGCAGCGTGTGCCTTGCTCACGTGGGGGCACGTCGCGTCGATCACATCGAGGCCCTTCGCGTACGCCTCGGCGATCACCGCCGGACCCACACCGTGGCTTCTGATGATCAACGTGCCCTCGTCGACCTGATCGAGACTCGATGCGACGTGAACGCCTCTGGCGTTGAGCGCCTCGACCGCCTGGGGGTTGTGGATGAGCGGTCCCAGCGAATGCACCGCACGCGCCGAACCCGCCGCTTCGTCGGCCAGCTTGAGCGCCCGTTCGACTCCGTAGCAGACCCCCGCGTAGCGGGCCACCTGCACCCTCATGATGCCGCCTCCCTGGCCCGGTCCCGCTCGCGTGCGATGCGTCGCATGAGCTCCTCGGTCATGGCCTCGATCCGCTCTTTGCGCCCGCCGCCGAAGTCCTTCGGGTCGATGGGCTCACCGTAGCTGACGACAACCTTCGGAAAGCGAGGCAGCTTCGCACCGCGCGGCAGGGCCTTATCGGTGCCGGCTATCCCCACAGGTACCACCGGAACCTCGGCACGCATCGCGATGAACGCCACGCCGCCGTGCGCCGCGCCCAACTCATCGGAGTCACTCTGGCCACGTGTCCCTTCAGGGAACATACCCACGAGCTCTCCGCGGCCCAGTAGTCCGGTGGCCGTCGAGATCATCACACGATCCGCGCTTCCCCGTGCGACAGGGAACGCCCATAGACGATCAAGCAGCCACCCGATCCAACCCACCTGCCACAGCTCTGCCTTCGCCACGAAATGCGTGGGCCGAGGAGCCCCGCACCACAGCAACACGGGATCCAGA
>CAYXQU010000319.1:0-2277 GCA_964467305.1 uncultured Eubacteriales bacterium | reverse complement strand
GAGTTTCTCTCGGTGTTCGCGCTCGTGGGCTGGATCTGGGCGACGGTGAGAGGCCGATGAGAACGCGCCTGATCGCTTTCGCAGCAGTCGCGATGGTGTGCACCGCCATGGCACTGGCGGCTCCTGTGGCGGCTGTGGCCGCATCGGGCGGCACCGCACCCGCGGTCACCAGTGGCGAGCTTGTCGAGCATCCCGAGCGTTGGGATGGACAGCGCGTGAGCTTCACGGGTGAGGCGATCGGGAGCGCGATGCGGCGCGGCGAGATCACGTGGCTTCACCTGAACGACGACGCCTACGGGCTGGCAACGGGTTCCCGGCCGGTGCTGTTGGCGGGCTACAACTCAGGTCACGCCGTGATCGTGCCATCCCAACTTGCCCGGAAGGTCGAGCGGTTCGGCGCGTACTCACAGCGCGGCGATCTGGTGCGGATCGAGGGGGTCTTCAGGTCCGCGGCGCCGGAGCATGGCGGCGACATGCTGATCGAGGCCGACACGCTGGAGATCGTCAGCGCGGGCGAAGTGCTCGAGCGGCCTGTCGGACGCAGCAAGGTGATGGCGCTGGCGGTGCTGGCGCTTGCCGCAGGTGCGGCCTACGTCGCTATGACCGTCAGGCGTCGTACACCTGCCTGATGCGGGCCTCTGGTGGTGGGGCTGCGCCCCTTACGGTGCCGCGCCTCCATCGACCAGGATGTCGATCGTGGCGCCCTTCTTGGCCTTGGTCCCCGGCGCGGGCGTCTGCTCCATGACGGTGCCGTTGCCCTCGTTGAACTCGTAGGTCACCTTCACCACGAAGCCCGCATCCTCAAGTTTGCTCGTTGCGACGGCCTCGCTGTCGCCCACCACATCGGGAACCTCGAACGTCTCGACGCCCTTGGACACGACGAGTTTCACCGTCGAGCCCTTCGCGACCACGATGCCCGAGTTCGGGTTCTGGGATATGACGATGCCGGACTTCACGGTGTCACTGAACTGCTCGGATATCGAGACTTTGAAGCCGGCGTCTTTGAGGTTCGCCTGGGCGGTCGCGCGCTTCTTGCCTTCGACGTCGGGCACGGCGCCCGTCTCGACACCGCGCGACACCACGAACTGGACCTGAGAGCCCTCGGCGACCTCCTCGCCGGGCTCGGGCGACTGACTGATGATGTCGCCTGATTCGACTTTGCTGCTGTACTCGCTCGCTTGCGGGGCGGGAGTCAGTCCGGCCTCGTTGATCAGCGCGACCGCCTCGGCCTCGGGCAAGCCTTCGATCTCAGGGACCTCCACCATGGTGGGTCCCGAACTGACCACGAGGGTGACGGTGCTGCCCTCCTCGGCAAGCGCACTGGCCACCGGCGACTGGTCGAGCACGATGCCGGCCTCGACCTCTGCATCGGCTTGCGTAGTGACCTCGCCCAAGACGAAGCCGGCCTCTTCGATCAGCGCCTGCGCATCTGTCTGTGTCTTGCCCACGACATCGGGGACGGGAGCGCCCTGACTGCCGATGAGCCCCATGGCCCATGCGGTTCCCAGCCCGGCGGCGATCAGCACGGCCGCCAACACGAGCCACGGCCAGACCGGCTTCTTCTTCTTGCGAGCGGGCATGCGACCCTCTCCGTTGTGCGCGTACGGGTCATCAAGTTGCGGCATGACCGCGGTCTGGTCCGCCGGACCGGGGACGGGGGCCACGATCGGCACCGGCGCGACCTCGCGGCCCTGCACGACACGCAGGAGGTCCTGACGCATGACCTCGGCGGTCTCGTAGCGCGCCGAGGGGTTCTTCGACATCGCCTTGACGATGACCGCCTCAAGGCCCGGATCCACACGCGGTTCGACCTGACGTGGCAGGGGCGCGGCCTCGTTGACCTGCTTGAGCGCGACCGCCACGGGGGTGTCTGCGTCGAAGGGCAGGCGGCCGGTGGCGGCCTCGAACAGAACCACACCCAGCGAGTACAGGTCACTTGCGGCGGTGAGCTGCTTGCCTTGGGCCTGCTCGGGAGAGACGTAGTGCGCGGTGCCCAGAACCGAACCGGTCTGCGTCATGGTGGTGTTGCCGGCCCGTGCGATGCCGAAGTCCATGACCTTCACCGAGCCGTCGCCGGTGACCATGATGTTGTGCGGCTTCACGTCGCGATGGATGACGTCGTAGCCGTGCGCGACCGTGAGTGCCGAGCAGACCTGGGCGCCGATCTCCGCGACGCGCTTGGAGTCGAGCGCACCCTTCTGGGCGATGATGCTCTTGAGGTCGGTGCCGCGCACGTACTCCATGACGATGTAGTACGTGTCGCCGTCCTGGCCCCAG
>CAYXQU010000318.1:0-2286 GCA_964467305.1 uncultured Eubacteriales bacterium | reverse complement strand
GTGCCCGGCCAGCGCGTGGAGTTCGAGCGCGACTGGATGCGCACGCTCGAACCAACGATGGCACGGCGCACCATCCGCCTGGCCCTTGCCGAGGCGTTCCCGCAGGCCTCCCGGCTGGAGTCTTCGCACATCGAAGCGCTGGCCACAGGGCTGGCCGACGACGGGTTCGCACGCGACCTTCCCGGCGGCCTGAGGGCGATGTCGGAGTACGGTACTATGGTTATCTTGTGCATCGATGTCGCCGAGGTGCGCGTGGCACCCAGCTTGCTTCCGCTACCCGGAAGCGTATCGCTTGGTGAAGCGGGGCGCCTGCACTCACAGCCCGCGCAGGTGACGCAGCGCGGTGGGGGAGACTCGGTCGTCATCGACGGCGCTGCGGTTGTCGGCGAACTCGTGGTCGACTCGATGCGCGAGGGCGACCGGATCGTGCCGTTGGGGATGACCGGTTCGAGGAAGTTGTCGGATGTGCTGTCTGAGGCCAAGATCCCACGCCGAGAGCGGGGAGCGGTCCCGGTGGTACGAGACGGCGATCGCGTGGTGTGGGTCGCCGGAGTGCTGATGAGCGACGAGTACAAGGTGACCGAGAAGACCGAGCGTGCGTTTCTGATTCAGTGGGAGCGTCCGCCTCGCGACCGAAGCGGGATGCCCAAGCCGCACCAAGGAGGAGACCGTTGTCCAGCGTGACCGAGCCCAATCATCCCGATCTCACCAGCGTGGTTCTCAGCACCGAGCAGCTCCAGCAGCGGATCGCCGAGCTCGGTGCTCAGATCAGCGAGGACTACGGGGACGAAGGGGTCCTGCTGGTCGCGGTGTTGCGCGGTGCCGCTCTGTTCGTGGCCGACCTCGCGCGTGAGATTTCCACGCCGGTGGAACTCGACTTCATGGCGGTCTCCAGTTATGGCTCGTCCACGAAGTCTTCTGGCGTCGTCCGCATCATCAAAGACCTCGACGAGACCATCGAGAACCGCCACGTGTTGGTGGTCGAAGACATCCTCGACACCGGTCTGACGCTCAAGTATCTGCTCAAGAACCTCGCGTCGCGCAAGCCGAAGTCGCTTGAGGTTGTCACGCTGCTGAACAAGAAAGGCAAGCAGCGGGTACCTATTGACTGCAAGTACGTAGGTTTCGACATCCCCGACGAGTTCGTGGTGGGGTACGGACTTGATTACGCCGAGCGCTATCGCAACCTGCCCTACATCGGAGTGCTGAAGCCCTCCGTCTATCTGGACTAGCCGTCGACGACTTCCGGTGCCCGTCTCGGTGCCGGTCAAGGAGAACTGCTTCGTGAACAAGAACTTCCGTACCGTCATCATCTACCTGGTGCTCTTGGGGGCCCTGGTGTGGGTCGTTGCGAGCAACGTGACCGGCACGTCCGCCGGTCGCCCCACCGAGCTGACCACCAGCCAGTTCATCACGGCGGCAGAAGGTGGGCTCGTGGGTGAGGCCACCTACGTCCGACGAGACGGCAGCATCAAGGGCACCTACTGGGTTACCGAAGCCGAGAAGAAGGCCAAGGGCGAGCCCACCGCCTTCACCTCCACGTGGGCAGGCGAGGACTCCTTCACCGAGTTCGCGCAGGCGAACAAGTTGCCCTACGAGGTCGACAACGCCGGAACGCCGTGGTGGCTCACGCTTCTGTCGAGCGTTCTGCCCATTCTGCTTCTCGTGTTCGTGATGTTCTTCTTCCTGAACCAGATGCAGGGCGGCAACTCGAAGATCATGAGTTTCGGCAAGGCCAAGGCCAAGCGCATGACGCGCGATCAGCCACGTATCACGTTCAAGGATGTCGCCGGCGCCGATGAAGCCATCGAGGAACTGGACGAGATCCGGGAGTTCCTCGCGAACCCGGGCAAGTTCCAGGCGCTGGGTGCCAAGATCCCGAAGGGCGTGCTGCTCGTAGGCCCTCCGGGCACCGGTAAGACGCTGCTCGCGCGCGCCGTGGCCGGCGAGGCCGCCGTGCCGTTCTTCTCGATCTCCGGCTCGGACTTCGTCGAGATGTTCGTGGGCGTGGGAGCTTCGCGTGTGCGTGACCTCTTCGAGCAGGCCAAGGCGGCCAGCCCCTGCATCATCTTCATGGACGAGATCGACGCGGTGGGCCGCCAGCGCGGCGCCGGTCTGGGTGGCGGCCACGATGAGCGCGAGCAGACACTCAACCAGCTGCTCGTCGAGATGGACGGCTTCGATCTCAAAGACAACGTCATCCTGATCGCCGCCACCAACCGCCCCGACATCCTGGACCCGGCCCTGCTTCGTCCGGGCCGTTTCGACCGTCAGGTCGTCGTCGAT
>CAYXQU010000317.1:0-2294 GCA_964467305.1 uncultured Eubacteriales bacterium | reverse complement strand
ACAGATGCATATGTCAGATGCGCTTATCTCACCGGCGGTGGGGGCCACGATGTGGGCCGCTACGGCCGCGACGACGGTCTACTGTGCGAAGAAGATCCGGCAGGAGAACGACGCAGCCAAGATTCCGCTGATGGGGGTTGCCGGTGCGTTCGTGTTCGCGGGTCAGATGCTCAACTTCACGATTCCGGGGACCGGCTCGAGCGGCCACCTGGGCGGCGGGCTGATCCTCGCTTTGTTGTTGGGCCCTGAAGCGGCTTTCCTGGTGATGGCCTCGGTCCTCACCGTTCAGGCGCTGTTCTTTGCAGACGGCGGGCTACTCGCCTTGGGTGCGAACATCTTCAACCTGGGGTTCTTCCCGGCGTTCATAGCCTACCCGCTGATCTTCCGCCCGCTCGCCGGGGACTTCTCAAGCCGATGGCGCGTGGTCGCCGCGAGTGTCGTGGCTGCGGTGTTGGGGCTGCAGCTGGGCGCGCTTGGAGTCGTCCTGCAGACCACCGTCTCAGGCATCAGCGCACTGCCTGTTGGTGCATTCCTCGTGATGATGCTCCCCATCCACCTGGGAATCGGCATCGTGGAAGGGCTGATCACCGCAGCCGTCGCCCTGTTCGTCATGCAGACTCAACCTGAGCTGCTCGTCCGCAACCGCAAGAGAGCGTCACTGTCGGGCCTGGACCTGAAGCCGGTGCTCATTGGACTCGTGGTAGCTGCCGTGGTGGCCGGCGGCGCGATCTCGTGGTTCGCCTCGACGTACGTCGACGGTCTTGAGTGGTCGATCGAGCGGGTGACAGGCTCACCTGAGCTGGAGAGTGCCGACCCGCTGCACGAGACGTTGGCGGGCATCCAGGAAGGCACCGCCTTCATGCCGGACTACGGCTTCAAAGCCAGCGGCGAGGAGGTGGCCGAGGGCGAGGGTGAGGCATCCTGGCCCTCCGTCGACACGGGTACGAGCACCGCAGGCATTGTTGGTGCTGCTATCGTCCTGGCGATCGCGGCCGGTGTGGGCTTGCTGCTCAAGCGCAGGTCAGCGACGGCCAGGACTTCCTGATTCGAGGGGTTCTTCCGGTTCGAAGCGTAGAAAGGCCCCGTCACCGCACAGGCGACGGGGCCTTCATGTACTCGATTGCAGGGTGGCTAGACGAGTTCGACGCTGGTGTCGGGGCCAGCGGTCTGCCCGGCCATATCATCCGCGGCGGACTCGAGCTTGGCGCGTGCCTCGCCCAGCAGGACCGACGCCTGGGCGACCGAGACGCTCGACGCGGTCATGTCGGCGTGATCGGCAAGGTGATGGATCTGCTCGAGCCACTGCTGAGCCATGGCCAATGCGTCGTTGGCCTGGCCGATCATCAGTCGCATCTGGTCTGTGTTGACGCCCTTCTGACACATAGGACGGATCCCTTCTGCTGCCGGTTTCGGAGCACCATTGTGACACGAAATCCAGAAGCGTGCTATCGCCCCTAGATCCAGGCGTTGAGCTCGTCGACGAGACGCTTCTTGGGCATCGCTCCCACGAGCTTCTTGACCACCTGGCCGTCTTTGAACACGAGGAGGGTGGGAATCGAGAGGATGTCGAACTTCGTGGCTACCGCCGGGTTCTCGTCGACATTGAGCTTGCCCACGGTCACGGTGTCAAACTCGGCAGCGACCTCCTTGAGCACCGGCTCCATCATGCGACACGGGCCGCACCATGGTGCCCAGAAGTCGAGCACGAACGCCTTGTCGCTCGCTTCGACGGTGTCGGCGAAGTTGGCATCGGTTACCTGTACGAGGTCAGACATGGGTTCCCCTCTCAGTTGGGAATCTCAGATCGAGCATACGGCTTCAGAATCGATGTAGCGCAATGCTTCGAACGCCGCCGAGGCACCCTTGGCCGCTGCGGTGATCACCTGCTTGAGCTCCGAGTCGGTGACGTCGCCGGCGGCGAACAGCCCCTGCACGGAGGTCCTTCCATCATGATCGATGCGGACGTAGCCCGCGTCGTCTAGATCGCACATCGTGGTGACGAGTTCACTCATGGGGTGGACTCCCACGAAAATGAAGACACCGTCGACGGGCAGCATCTCGTCTTCCTCGCCCGCAGTTGAAACAAGCCTTGCCGCGGCAACCTTGCCGTTCTCGCCCACGATCTCGCCGATGTTGCGGCTCCAGTGCATCTCGATCTTGTCGTTGGCGAAGCAACGCTCCTGGATGCACTTGGTGGCGCGAAGTTCGTCTCGGCGGTGAATGAGGTGGACGCGCGAGGCGAACTTCGTGAGGAACATCGCCTCTTCGACCGCAGCGTCTCCGCCGCCCACCAC
>CAYXQU010000316.1:0-2311 GCA_964467305.1 uncultured Eubacteriales bacterium | reverse complement strand
CCACGACACTTGGCACCCTCGCGCGGTCGGGAACCACCGCGACGACGATCGAGACCCGCTCTCCAGCCGAGAGCTGCTCGCCGGCCGCCGGCTTCTGGGTGACCACGGTGCCCGGGGCCACGGTCTCGGTAGGCGTCTCGCTCACCGAGCCAAGGCGAAACGAGAAGTCGTTGAGGATCTGAGTCGCCTCTGCGGGACCCCGGCCCACCAGGTCAGGAACGGTCACGGGGCGCGTAGCGTTCCACAGCGCCAGTCCGGACGCGACGATGGCCACCAACGCCGCGGCGGCCACAGCGAGCCACAGCCCGCTTCGCGAACGCTCGTCGGGCATTCCCTCAAGCTCTCTCGGTGCCCCCAGGTCGTAGGCGGTGAGGAACTCGAGCGCCTCCTCGGCATCCATGGCTGGCGGCTGGTCTGAGGCCGCGGTCGCCACGACCGCCGCAAACTCGAGGGTGTCGCCTCCAAGCGGTGCCGGCGAGTCTGGCGCGGGCCCTATGATGCTCGCGTCCCCGGCGTTTGGCACCTCGCCGATGTCGGCGGACTGTGGTGTGGCTTCGGTGGCGTCGATCTCAGGTTCTGGCTCGGAGAGCCAGCCCGGCGACGGAATCACCGGATGGGGATCGATGAACGGCCCAGTGGGCTCGGGCTCGGGTGCCTCGGCCATGCCCGCCTCGGAGTCCACGGGCGTCAGCAACTGCTCGTCTGGCTGCGGATCATCTATGTCGTGATGCGTCTCATCGGTCATGAAGGGAGTACCTTTGTCGGGTGTGGCGGTCAGAACCCATTGTCACTCATTGTGCCACCTCGGGAACACACCCAGTGAACACCGCTTCTCAAGGCGACCTGATCGGAGTGTCTCGATGTCATTGACCCCGCTTCCCGCGACCTCGACCGCGGCGATCGCTCTCGACGCACGCTATGGCGCACCCAACTACACGCCTTTGCCGGTGGCGGTCGTGCGGGGCAACGGTGCCTGGGTCACCGACATCGAAGGCAAGCGCTACCTCGATTTCCTCTCCGCGTACTCGGCACTGAACTTCGGGCACCGCCACCCCGATCTGGTCGCCGCCGCCCGTAGCCAGCTCGATACGCTCACGTTGACCAGTCGCGCCGTCCACAACAACCTGCTGGGAGCGTTTCTCCGCTCGCTCGTGACGCTCACGGGACTCGAGATGGCGCTGCCCATGAACTCCGGTGCCGAGGCGGTCGAGACCGCGATCAAGGTGACGCGCAAATGGGGCTACGAGGTCAAGGGCATCCCGGCGAACCAAGCCAAGGTCCTCGTGTGCGATCACAACTTCCACGGCCGCACCACCACCATCGTGAGCTTCAGCACCGATGAGAACTCGCGAGGCGGGTTCGGACCGTTCACTCCGGGCTTCGCGAGCGTCCCCTTCGGTGACGCGCGTGCTCTGGAGCGGGCGCTGCGCGACGACCCGACCATCGCCGGCTTCCTGTTCGAGCCCATCCAGGGCGAGGCGGGGGTCATCGTCCCGCCCAAGGGATACCTGCGCGAGGTGCGGGCGTCGTGCAACCGCCACGGGGTGCTCATGGTGGCAGACGAGATCCAGTCCGGGCTGGGCCGAACCGGGACGACCTTCGCCTGCCAGCACGAAGACGTGGTACCCGACATCTACATCCTGGGCAAAGCACTGGGCGGCGGAATCGTGCCCTTGTCGGCGGTCGTGGCACGCGAAGAGGTTCTGGGTCTGCTCACGTCAGGAACGCACGGCTCGACGTTCGGGGGCAATCCTCTGGCATGCGCCATAGGCCTCGCCGTTCTCGAGCTCATCGCCACCGGCGAGTACCAGCAGCGCGCCGCAGAGCTGGGCGAACACATGCTGCACCGCCTGCGTGCACAGAAGCTCCCGTCGGTGCGGCAGATCCGGGGCGCCGGCCTGTGGGCAGGCATCGAGCTTCGCGAGGGGGCGGGAACCGCACGCGCGGTGTGCGAGCGCCTCTTGGACAAAGGGGTCTTGTGCAAAGACACCCACGTCCACACGTTCCGGCTCGCCCCGCCGCTGGTCATCGAGAAGCACGACCTCGACCGTGCGCTCGATGCCGTGATCGAGGTGCTCTCCGATCTCGCCTGATGAGGCGTCGCGTCGCTCGCCGAAGCCGGTGAACGGCGGCGCACCGCCGGGCACTTTGGGTATACCGATATGGGAGTGACTGCCAACCGCACATCCGTGGAGGAACCATGAGCGATGAGAAGAAGACCGAGTCCGGATTCGACCCCGCAGGCCTGCTGGAGAACGCCTTCCTCATGGGCGTGGGCGTCTTCGAGATGACCCGCGAGAAGACGCAAGGG
>CAYXQU010000315.1:0-2355 GCA_964467305.1 uncultured Eubacteriales bacterium | reverse complement strand
CCGCAAAGCTCAGCGTCGTGCGAGCAAGGGGACTCGAGACTAGCGCGGCGTCGTCTCATCGGCGCAGTTGCAGCTCGCCCCGCAGCTGTGTTCGATTCCGCGAGCGGCCTCGCGCGCTTTCCTCTCGGCATCGCGGGTCTTGATCTCGGGGACCTTGCGCGCGTAACGCCACGCGCGCAGCGGCTGGAAGCTTGGACCCCATCCGCGTGTGCGCCGTTGCTCGAGTTCGATCCGCAGATCATCAGCGCTGTCGCCCACGAACAGCGTCCTACTGGTTCCGATCACCGAAGGGATGTGCGCATCGCTGCCCCCGGTCTGCGCCAGGCGCTCAGCGTGGGCACGGTGGTACCACCGTGCCCGGAAGTTCGCCGCGAAGAGCAGTGGCGTCGAGTTCGCGACCTCGACTCCGTCGAAAGCGACGGTGTCGTAGATCTCGCGTTCGCCTCGGCACAGACCGTGCCTGTGCCACCAGCGGGGAGCGAACGGATGGGCAGCCACCGCGATGCCACCCTGCTCGTGGATCAGCCGGACGGTGTCGGCTGCACTCAGCCCCGGGGTGACGTCTTCGCGCGTCCACAGGCCCAGGATGTGCCCCTGTGCGCTTTCGACTTCCTGGCCCACCACCACGTCGATGCGGTATCGGTGTGCGATCGATGCGGCTTCAAGAGCTCCCTCGGTGGTGTTGTGATCGCAGATCGCGATGACCGAGAGATCGGTGGCTTCCGAGGCGAACTCCAGCACCTCGGCGGGGGTGGCGGTCCCGTCAGAGGCGGTGGTGTGGATGTGGAGGTCTGCTGATGAGTATCGGCGTCGCATGGCGCGCGTATCTTAGCACGCACGGGTCGTCGCAGAGCACCGGGCGATGTGGGCCCACTCCTGCGGTACACTCGCCAAGACGTCTCGCTCCAATCTTTCGGAGGATCGACCATCCACTCATGCTCACCGACGACTTCGACTACCAACTACCCACCGGCCTGATTGCGCAGGCGCCTGCCGAGCCCCGAGATGCATGTCGCTTGCTCGTGCTGGACAGAGCGAGCGGGCAGATCGACCACCGCGTCTTCTCAGACCTGCCGGAGTACCTTCGAGATGGCGACCTTCTCATCGCCAACGAGACGCGGGTCTTGCCGGCCAGGTTGTCCGGCGTGAAGGTCGATGGAGGCGCTGCGGTCGAGGTCCTGTTACTGCGCGAGCGCTACGACAACGCGTGGGAGTGCCTCGTCAAGCCGGGACGACGCCTCAAGCCGGGTGCGCGCATGAGCTTTGATGACGGCGCGATGACCGGACTGGTGGTCGATGTCGTGGACGACTCCGGAACCCGGCTGGTCCAGTTCACCACGCATGGAGCCCGCTTCATCGATGTGGTGCATCGGGTTGGCGAGGTGCCCTTGCCGCCCTACATCACACGTCGTGTCGATGACCCCGAGTCGTACCAGACCATGTTCGCGCGTGATGAGCGCAGCGCAGCCGCCCCCACGGCCGGGCTGCATTTCACGCCGGCGCTGCTTGCCGATTGCCGAAACGCCGGTGCCGAGGTCGAGACGGTGGAACTCGACGTGGGCCTGGACACCTTTCGCCCCGTCGCCGTCGATGATCCCCGGGAGCACCACATCCACACCGAGCACTTCCGAGTCGCACCGTCGGCCGCTCATGCCGTGAAGCGCACCCGAGACCGAGGCGGCCGGGTCATCGCGATCGGCACCACGAGCGTCAGGGCGCTGGAGAGCGCATTCGACCCCGAACTAGGGGAGATCGAGCCAGTGGAGGGTGCGACGAGCCTCTTCATCTTGCCGGGCTATCGGTTCAACGTCGTCGATGCGATGGTCACGAACTTCCACGTTCCGCGTTCGACGCTGATGATGATGGTCAGCGCCTTCGCCGGCAGGGACCTCATCATGCGCGCCTACCGAGAGGCAATCGAGCGGGAGTATCGCTTCCTGAGCTTCGGTGACGCCATGCTCATCGTGTGACCTAACGGGCGGGCACCCACCACGTCCAGCCCGGATTGCCCGCAGCCGGGTCGCTTGCAGCGGTCCCCGGGGCGATCAGGAATCCGGACTCCGGCCCGCCGGACGCGGGCCTGAAGATCCGCACGCCCAACGCATCGGTCCCGGATTCGACGTACCCCGGCATGCCGTTGGGGCTCGACGGTGCCTCGATGCCGGCAGGCAGCGTGGGCCACGCGCCGAAGGCGGGTAGCTCACCGGTCGCGTGCACGTAGGCGCGCCCGTTGTAGGTTCGTGCCACGCGGTCGAACCCGAGCAGCTCACCGGAGTCGTTCGCGACGTACACCCGCTCGGGGTCGTTGACCCCAAGCACCTGGCGCGCGATCGCCGGATTCCCGGAGTCGAGCGC
>CAYXQU010000314.1:0-2357 GCA_964467305.1 uncultured Eubacteriales bacterium | reverse complement strand
GTCACCTTCGGGGCGTGAGGTTGCCACGCCTCGGCACGGCGCGCGAGTTCTTCATCGCCCACATGCAGCGTGAGCGCAGCCGAGTCGATGTCGACGGTGATCGAGTCGCCCTCGTTGACGAGCGCGATGGGGCCGCCCGCTGCGGCTTCCGGAGAGACGTGACCCACCGCCGGGCCCTTCGTCGCTCCCGAGAAGCGCCCGTCGGTGATGAGCGCGCAGCTCGTGGCGAGCTCCGGCATTCCGGCGATGGCGCTCGTGGGGGTGAGCATCTCGCGCATGCCGGGGCCGCCTTTGGGACCCTCGTAGCGGATGACCACGATGTCGCCGGGCTTGATGTCGCCGGACAGGATCGCAGATACCGCGTCCTCCTCGGCATCGAAGACGCGAGCAGGGCCGGTGAGCACGCGCATGTCGACGGGCACCGCGGACTGCTTGACCACGGCGCCGTCGGGTGCGAGATTGCCGCGCAGCACGCGCAGGCCGCCCTCGGGGTAGTAGGCGTCGCTCACCGCGTGGATGACACGACTGTCGGCGGGCCTGGCCGATGCGGCGATCTCGCCCATCGTGCGCCCGTCGACAGTGAGCGCGTCGCGCTCGATGAGTCCGGCGTGGTCGAGCTCGCCCATGATCGCGGGGATGCCGCCCACCGCGTAGAGGTCCTCGATGTGCAGGTCGCTCGCCGGGCTGATGCGCACCAGGTTGGGTGTGCGTGCCGAGACGGCCGCCCAGTCATCGAGGGTGACGGGTGCCCCAGCTTCATGCGCGATCGCCGTGAGGTGCAGCACGGTGTTTGACGAGCCGCCGAACGCCATGTCGAGTGTCATCGCGTTTCGGATGCTCGTCGCGTTCATGATCTGACGCGCGGTCACCCCCTGCTCGAGCAGGTCCATCACCCGCATGCCGGCCTTCTTCGCCAGGCGGATGCGCTCCGAGTAGACCGCCGGGATGGTGCCGTTTCCGGGCAGGCCGATGCCGATCGCCTCGACGAGGCAGTTCATCGAGTTCGCGGTGAACAGGCCGGCACACGACCCGCAGGTGGGGCACGCCTGCTCCTCGAGCACGAGCAGGTCCTCCTCGGACATGGTTCCCGCGGTCACCTTGCCTACGGCGGTGAAGACGGTGTCGAGGTCGACCGCCTCGCCCTTGGGGCCGCGCCCGGCGAGCATGGGGCCGCCGCTGATCACCACGGTGGGCAGGTCGAGCCTGGCGGCGGCCATGAGCATGCCGGGGATGACCTTGTCGCAGTTGGGGATCATCACGACCGCGTCGAAGGCGTGAGCACGCACCGCGATCTCGACGGAGTCCGCGATCACTTCTCGGCTGGCAAGCGAATAGCGCATGCCCGCGTGGTTCATCGCGATACCGTCGCATACGCCGATGGTCGAGACCTCAAGCGGGGTTCCGCCGGCCATGTAGACGCCGGCTTTGACCGCCTCGCCGATCTTGTCGAGCATCAGGTGGCCGGGGATGATCTCGTTGGCCGAGTTGATCACTGCGACAAGCGGCCGGTTGATCTCGGCGTCGGTGAGGCCGTCTGCCTTGAGCAGGCTGCGGTGCGGGGCCTTGGAGAGCCCGCCTTTCATGCGGTCACTGGTCGTCATACGCCACAACGTCCTTCCCTTGCGGGACGGAGGCGCGCTACGGCGGCCGCACGACGACACGGACGACTTCGGTATGGATGTACGCGCCCGTCGCGGGCGAATACCACCGGAGTCTGAGTACGAAGCGAGGGGTCGCGACAAGATGACGAAACCGCGAAGAACCAAGCCATGCGGCCGCCCCGTCGCCGGGACGAGAACGCATCTGGTTCCCGCGGTACCACCCCGCTTGACGCCCGGTTCCCTCGGCGGTCGGTGTCGAAGACCACGACCCGTCGCGAAGGCGAGCGTCCACTCGTGCGGCAGGTAACGGATGCCACCGACCCGATCTAGTAGTCCGGCCGCGATACGAAGGTCGTTCGTGCACTGCGGCCGGCCGTTTGCCCGGGTGGCTCAGGGGCGAGTTTCGAAGCGTCCTGCGTCGGGCTTCCAGCGACCCCGACTCTCTGAAGCGAGGATTGGCCTCTACTTGTCCCCGTCAACGCCGATACTGCGTGTTCGGTTGGTTGCCGAGTATACGCGAGCGGGTATCACGCGACAACACGCCGGATACAGGCGTGCATAGACCCTGCGGCAGCACCCTACCTGTCGAGTGTCGTGATGCCCTCGCGCAGCGCGAAGCGGACCAGCGCGGCCACGGAATCCGCCCCGATCTTGTCCATGACCTGGCGGCGGTGCGTCTCGATCGTCTTGACGTTGAGATGCAGGTGGGCGGCGACCTGCTTGGTGGTCATACCCTCTGCGATCAGCTGCAAGACC
>CAYXQU010000313.1:0-2362 GCA_964467305.1 uncultured Eubacteriales bacterium | reverse complement strand
CCCAGGCGAGCAGCAGGTTGAAGATGAGCTCGTCTCCCCCGTTACCCACCAGCACGTTCTCGGGATCCAGCCCGTTGGCCTCGGCGATGAGCTTGCGAAGCGACAGGGCGGTGGGGTCGGGATAGCGGTTGAAGGGGAAGTCCGCCAGCCGCCCGGAAAGCTTCGCGATGATCTCGCTGGGCAGGTTCGCCGGGTTCTCGTTGCTCGCCAAGACGACCTCGGCGCGCACGTCCTTCGCGTCGTAGGGCACCAGTGAGTCGAGTTCGGGGCGCGGAGCGCGGTAGCTGTTCATGCTCTCACTCCTCGTCGATGTCGAGCGCGTCGGCGACCTGATCGAACGCCTCGAGCCGCAACGATACGGCGCGGCCATGCGCCCACAGTCCCTCTTTGTCGGCGATCTCGAGCACCGTGGGGCCATCCATGGCGAGCGCCTCGAAGCTGTACCCCAGCACGCTGGACTTCTTCACGAAGTCGTCGACGGAAAGCGGGCTTGAGAAGCGCGCGGTGCCGCCGGTTGGCAGTACGTGGTTGGGACCGGCAACGTAGTCGCCCACGCTCTCGGGCGTCCAGGGCCCCAAGAAGATCGCGCCCGCATTGCGGATCGAGCCGAGAAGCTCGTAGGGATCGGCCATCTGCACCTCGAGGTGCTCCGGTGCGATGAGGTCGGAGGTGTCAAGCGCAGCGACCACGTCTGGACAGACGACGACCAGAGCGTTGTCGACAAACGAGCGCTTGGTGATGTCGCCACGCGGAGACTCCTCGAGCAAGATCTCGAGTGCCTGTTCCACAAGCTCGGGCAGCTCGGGGTCTGTGGTGACCAGATAGGTCGCCGCCCGGGGATCGTGCTCGGCTTGCGCCATCAGATCGATCGCGACGAACGCGGGTACGGCGGTCTCATCGGCGAGCACGAGGACTTCAGACGGGCCCGCGAGCATGTCGATGCCGACATCGCCCATCACGAGCTTCTTGGCGGCGGTGACGTATGCGTTGCCGGGACCCACGACCTTGTCGACGCGCGGGATCGTGTTGGTTCCGTACGCCAGCGCGGCTACCGCCTGGGCGCCGCCGACCTTGTAGATCTCGGTGACACCGGCCTCGGCTGCAGCGGCGAGGGTGTAAGGGTTGACGCTGCCGTCAGATGCGGGCGGCACGACCATCGCGATCTCGTCGACACCGGCGACGATCGCGGGAATCGCGTTCATGAGGACACTGGAGGGGTACCGGGCGCGGCCGCCGGGAACGTAGATGCCCACACGCGCGAGCGGAGTGACCTTCTGGCCCAGGAAGATGCCGCCCTCCTGTGCCGTGAACCACGACTGCTGTACCTGACGGCGGTGGAAATCCTCTATCGCACCGGCCGCGACAGTGAGCGCGTCAAGGAACTCGCGGTCGCACTGGGCGACAGCAGCCTCGATCTCCACCTCGCTGACTCGAAGGTCCTCGATCTCCACCTTGTCGAACTGTGCCGTGAGTTCGCGCACGGCGACATCGCCACGCTGACGCACGTCATCGACGATGCGCGCGGCCACGCCGATGATCTCGGCGTCGATCCCGCCGCTGCGGGCGAGGTCGGTCTCGGTGAGTCGCTGACCTGGTTCGAGCACGATGCGTCGCAGCATGCCGGGTCGTTCCTTTCGGTCGTGAATCCGCGCGCCATCTTGTGAGCGCGCGCTTCTAGGATTGTACAGACAGCCCTGACAACGTGTTCGCGAGTTCGATGACGCGCGAATCGGTGCGCACGGCCGCCGGATTGCCCACGAATCGGGCGGTACTGGGCAGCACGTCCTCGACGATACGCAGGTCGTTCTCGCGCAGCGTCGTGCCGGTCGCGGTGATGTCCACCACGACATCGGCAATGCCGATCAGGGGCGCGAGCTCGATGTTGCCGTTGAGCTTCACGATCTCGATCTGGATGCCCCGCGAGTCGAAGTGCGCTTGCGCGATGTTGGGGTACTTCGTTGCGACACGGATGACGCCCAGGTGCCGCGCGCGCTCGCTGATCTCCGAGGCAGCGTCGGATCGCTCGGCGACCACGAAGCGACATCCGCCGAAGCCCAGGTCCACAAGCTCGACCACGTCGAGGCCCGACTCCACCAGCACGTCCTTGCCGCCTATGCCGCAGTCGGCGGCACCGTAAGCCACATAGACCGCGATGTCGGTGGGCTTCCCGATGATGAACTCGGCATCCGACGTGCGCACGATCAGCTGCCTGCCGGGATCGGGCAGGCCACCTACGTCGAGACCGGCCGCGCGCAAGACCCGCACCGAATCGGCGAAAAGCGCCCCCTTGGGCACCGCGATGCGCAGCGGCCGCCCGTCGCTTGAGTCGCGCGAGGCGATCATCGCAGCTCACCGCCTTCGG
>CAYXQU010000312.1:0-2362 GCA_964467305.1 uncultured Eubacteriales bacterium | reverse complement strand
CGCCTCGCCCATTCGGCCACCGCCGATCATCGCCAGTGTGCCCGCGAAGTGACCGGACGCCATCGGTATCCCCATCTCAGTCGAACTCAGCTTCGTCACCCTTCGAACAACCCACTTCCCTGCAAGCGGCGGCGATCCGCATCTGAGACCTCGACGTTGTGCGGCGTGAGCATGAAGACCTTGTCCGAGACCTTCTGAAGACCGCCATCGAGCCCGTAAGTCAGCCCCGACGCGAAGTCGAGCAGGCGCTTGGCGAGCTCGGGCTTGGTCATGGTGAGGTTGAGGATCACGGGCGTTCCTTGCTTGAACTTGTCGGCGATCGACTGCGCCTCTGCGTAGCTCTTGGGCTCAACGATGTGCATCTTCACCTGCGGAGACACCGATGAGACCGATGCCGCGCCAGTGGGAACACTGCGCAGCGACGACGGTGAGGCACCGCGAGCACGGTTCAGATCAGGCCCGCGGTCCACACGGCGCACCGCGTTGGCGTTGGCACCGGAATCGAACGCCGACTGCTCGCTTGAGCGACCTCGTACAGGATAGTCGTCGAACTCCTCGTCGACGGCCTCCGGACCGAACTCGTCATCGTCGTCGTAGTAACCCTCGTCGTCCCACTCGTCTTCAAGTCCGAGTCGAACCTTCACCCGATGCCAGAATCCCACTTCCGAGTCTCCCTCTTCACGGTGTCACCGGCCGAAGATCGCGCCACCCACGCGAACGATGGTGGCACCCTCTTCAACGGCCACGTGGTAGTCGTTGGACATGCCCATTGAGAGCTCATACAACTCTACACCATCGAGACGCGTCTCCATGAGAGAATCCCGCAGCTCACGTAGCTCCCGAAACACCCAGCGAGCGTCTTCGGCCCTGCCCAGCGGCGCCATCGTCATCAGCCCCTTGACCGCCAGGCCGCCCATACGTGATGCCTCGAGGAGTGCATCACCCACCTCGTGCGGTGCGAAGCCGTGCTTGGACATCTCGCCGCTCACGTTGACCTGAAGCAGGATCGGCTGCGTCACACCCGCGAGTTCCGCACGCCGGGAGATCTCTTCGATGAGTCGAACCGAGTCGACGCTGTGGATCAAGCTGGCTCTACCCACGACGTCTTTGACCTTGTTGGACTGGAGGGTCCCGATGAAGTGCCAACGCGCATGCGGAAACAGCCCGTACTTGCCCAAGAACTCCTGGACCCGGTTCTCACCGAAGTCCTCGATGCCGGCGGCAAGCGCTTGGCGGATGTCGTCGACCCCTACGGTCTTGGTGACCGCGACGATGGTCACGTCGGCAGGGTCGCGCCCTGCTGCGTCAGCCGCGTCGGCCACTTGCCGCCGAACCGCTTCGTAGCGGACGGCGACAGCAGCCATGCGATCACGCCTCCTTGGACGCGACCGGGTCGTCACCCGGCCAATCGCGCTCGCCGGTGATCAGGTAGGCGATGCGCTCACCGATATCAACTGCATTGTCAGCGATGCGCTCGAGGTAGCGGCTCGCCATCACCATAGATGATGCCCACTCGATCTCCTCTTCCTCTTGCAGTCTCGCCAGTTCGCGGAAGAACTGCTTGTAGAGGTGGTCGATCGGTTCGTCGAGCTCGGGAAGCTTACGCGCCAGCTCAAGATCGCGCGTCTCGAGGGCCTCGCGGGTGGCATCCAAGACGCGGTACACCAGATTGCCCTGTGCCTGGATGAGATCGTAGAGGGTCTGCGGACCCCGTCGACCGGCGGTGCGACGTGTCGCCTTGGCGATGTTGACCGAGAGATCCGCCATGCGCTCGAGGTGCATCGCGATAAACACCAGCGACTGGAGCAGCCTCAGGTCGCGGGCTACCGGGAACTGCGTGGCGATCGTTTCGAGCACGCGCTCCTCGACACCCACACACCGTGTGTCGATCTCGTCGTCACCGGCGATGACCTGATTCGCCAGATCGATGTCGCCCGTGATAAGCGAAGTGACGGCACTACGCGTCGCCGCGCTCACCTTGGCGACGATACCCACCACCTCGGCATGCAGGTCTTTGAGCTCCTGGTTGAACTGCTCACGCATAGCTACTCCTTGGCAACGATGGCGCGGGGTCGTCACTCCAGTATATCCCGTGGTCACCCCGCGATTGCTTCAGCGATGTTACATCTGTATGGAGCGCACCTACCGCTAGCCGAATCTGCCGGTGATGTAGTCCTCGGTACGCTTGTCTCCCGGACTGGTGAAGATGTCGGCGGTCTTGCCGAACTCCACGAGCACCGCGGGCTCACCGGCGACCTCCTGCAAGAAAAACGCGGTGAAGTCGCTCACGCGCGCCGCCTGCTGCATGTTGTGGGTCACGATGACGATCGTGACGGTGTCCTTGAGCTCCGCCATCAGGTCC
>CAYXQU010000311.1:0-2366 GCA_964467305.1 uncultured Eubacteriales bacterium | reverse complement strand
GTCGGCCTGACGATCGTTGATCGCCTCAGGAACATCGATCCACACCCCGCCCATGGCGTCGACGACCTTCGCGAATCCCGAAAAGTCGATCGCCATGAAGTGGTTGATGGGGACACCCGTGAGCTTCTCGACGCTGTCGATCGCCAACTGCTCTTCACCCAGTGCGTATGCGGAGTTGATCTTCGCGTACCCGTGACCCGGAATCTGCGCTCGGGTGTCACGGGGGATCGAGACCATCCAGACCTGCTTGGTCTTGGGATCGATGCGGGCCAGCACGATGGTATCCGAACGGTAGACCTTGTCCTTTGCGCGTTTGTCCACGCCCAGGATCAGCATGTTGTAGGGCTCTTGCGGTTTGGCCTTGGCCAGCTCGATGTCGAGCTTCTCCTGCTTGACCACGGTGCGCTGCATGGTCCGCTCGATGTGCTTGGCGTACGCATAGAGAGCGCCTGCGCCCACCACGAGTGCGACGAGCAACGAGCCGCCGACGATCGCGGCGATGCGCTTGGTGCGGTTGGTACGGCGGTCACGCTCAGCGCGCAGGCGCTGCGGGGCCTTTTCGAGGGCGCCCTCGCGACGTCTCGCCGGGTCAGACAGCTTGTCGCGAGGATCCTTGGACGCAGCAGCTCGTTGAGCGTCCTCGACGGTCAACGGGCGCTTTCCCTGCGCACGCGAAGGAACCCGCCGCTTGGCAGGGCGAGCTCCGCCCTTGTTCGCCGGGTTCTTGCCGAAGAAGTCCTTCTTGGATGAGTGCTTGCCCATGGTCCTCCGCGTGGGTGCGTATGAATCTCGGGCGTTTATAGCACGTTTCGTGCCGCATCAGCGTACGTGGGGTGCGTGCTGTGTACAAGCTGACACCAAACCGAAAGCCGACAAACGCATACTCCGCTACAGCTTGATCACGTGATCGCTGTCGTAGCTACCGTAGATGTTGCGCGTATCGAGAATCAGATCGGCATGGTCGTGCACCAGCGCATAGTCGACACCCGAGTGCGCCGTGATCACGGCGACCGCATCGGTGCGTGCACACTCGGCCTCGTCCAGGCCACATGATGGAACCGAGACGCCCTCGACCACGAACTCATCGATGAAGGGATCGTGGTAGACGAGATCGGCACCCTTGTCGAGCAGTAGCTCGGCGACTTTGATCGCCGGGCTCTCACGCATGTCATCGATGTCGCCCTTGTACGCGACTCCAAGGAGCATCACGCGGCTTCCGCGCAATGACTTGCCTCTGGTGTTCAGAGCATCCATCAGACGGCGGGTCACGTAGTACGGCATGTTCTCGTTGACCTTGCCCGCGAGTTCGATGAACTCGGTATGGAAGTCGTACTCGCGGGCCTTCCAGGACAGATAGAACGGGTCGATGGGAATGCAGTGCCCACCCAGACCGGGTCCGGGATAGAACGGCATGAAGCCGAAGGGCTTGGTCTTGGCTGCGTCGACGACCTCCCAGACGTCGATCCCCATGCGCTCACTCAGCATGAGCAGCTCGTTGACAAGCGCGATGTTCACGCAACGGAAGATGTTCTCCAGCAGCTTGCTCATCTCGGCGGTCCGGGTGGAAGACACAGGGACGATCTCATCGAGGAAGCTTGAGTAGAACGCCACGGCGAGATCGGTGCACTCCTGGGTGGTGCCGCCAACGACCTTGGGGGTGTTCTTGGTCTGGTAGACGGGGTTGCCCGGATCGACGCGCTCCGGCGAGAAGGCAAGGTAGATGTCACGACCAACCTGTCGACCATCGATCTCGAGCCGGGGCTTGACGACCTCCTCGGTGGTTCCGGGGTACGTGGTGGATTCCAGTGTCACGACCGCCCCCGGCTTCACATGAGGTGCGATGGCCTCAGTCGCCGCCACGATGAACGAGACGTCAGGCTCTTTGCTCTTGTCCAAAGGCGTGGGTACACAGATCGCGATCGCGTCACACTCCGAGACGCGCGAGAAATCGGTGGTCGCATCGATCAGGCCCTTCGCCGCCAGCGGAGCAAGCTGGTCTGAGGGGATGTCCGGAATGTAGCTGCGCCCTGCGTTGACTTCCACGGTCTTGTCGGCGGAGACCTCGAAACCCACCACCCGGTGTCCTGCCTGGGCCATCTCGACGGCGAGTGGAAGACCCACGTAGCCCAGACCTACAACCCCGAACACGGCGTTGCCCTCGGCGAGCCGCTCCATCAGTCCCATGTTCATCGTGCCCCTTCGTGACGGTGCCGCGCACGGGTTCGTGGCGACGCGGATTGCGGCTACCTACTTGATCGCGAACATCAACTCACCGGAGCACACGAGCTCGCCGTCGACGGTGGCAGTTCCCTCGCCCCACCCTATGGGGCCTCGGCTCCGCGTGATGGTGCACTCGAGCCTCAAAG
>CAYXQU010000310.1:0-2377 GCA_964467305.1 uncultured Eubacteriales bacterium | reverse complement strand
GTTCGGTGATACCGGTCACGAGAGGTCATGCTCGAGTGCGTGCCGGCCGATACTGATTACGTGCATGAACGCCGAACTAGAACCGAAGGCATCGCTTCTTGGAGGGGAATCGCAGATGAGTCGCTCTCGCATCGCAGTTCTGACCGCGGCTTTGGTGTTGGGTGTGCCGCAGGTGGCGATGGCCGCTCCTGAGTTCGCGGTGCTCAGCGTGCCCCCGGTGAGCCTCATCGCGAGCCTCATCGGGTTGGGGGTCGCGCTCGTGCTCCTGCTTGAGGTCGAGGCCGTGCGGAAGGTCGCGCGCGGCGGGGCGATCGCCGAGAAGATCAGCTACGTGGTCCTGGGCGTGGTGTGCCTGGCTGCCTCGGCACTGGCTCAGTGGGCGCGCAACTTCGTCGCAGGCGTCACGCTCGATCAGGTGCAGTTCGCCTCGCAGGTGCTGGTCGTGACCGCGATGGCGCTGTTCGCGGCGTACTTCGGTGGCGTGAAGCGTGCGATGCACGGCTACCTCGAGGCCGCCGAGAAGTACCGCGACGCCGGCGACGAGAGCGCGGAGGCCTGAGCGGTGGCCAACGCCCTCGCACAACGCATCGAAGAGACGCTGTGCCCCGTCATAGGTACGGTGCTGGCGAGCGTCTCGGTCGATGTTGAGAGCAAGCGCATAGGCAAGAGCCCGGACACCATCGAACCGGGTGACCTGCCTGCGATCGCCGAGAACCTCGTGTCGGCGCTGCGGCTCGTGGTGGGCCCTGAGATGGCGTCCGCGGCAGCGCAGAAGGTACGCGACCTGCGCTGAGCCCAAGCGCACCGCCTCACCACGGGCCGCTACTCGAGCGGCAATCGCCCTTCGGCTGCTTTGAGCACGCGAACCCCCACGGCCGCGTCGTCGATGCTGCGCCACGGGTCGACGCCTGTGGCGAGCCGCTCCGGCACGGTGGTAACGGTGAAGCGCTCACGCAGGTCGCTGCCGGTATCGAGCTCATCCCACTCCAGCGGCACCGATACCTTCGGCCCTGCCGAGAACCGCGTCGAGTACGGGGCCACTGCGCTGGCGGTCTCGGAGTTGCGCACGTAGTCGAGGAAGATCCGGCCCGGCCGCGCGGCCTTCGACATCTTGGTGGTGAACGCAGCGGGCTTCGCCGCGGCGATCTGCTCGGCGATCAGGCGGGCGAGCGCGTGGATGCGCTCGAACTCCCACACCGGCTCGATGGGGACGACCACATGCAGCCCCTTGCCGCCGGTACTCTTCAGAAACGGCGTGAAGCCCAGCTCGGCGCAGTGGTCACGAACGTCGCCCGCCGCGACGACCAGCTCGGGCCACCCCACGTCGGGGGCGGGATCCAAGTCGAAGATGAGTCGGTCGGGCCGAGAAGGCGCGTCGGTGCGCGAAAGCCACGTGTGTATCTCGGCGACGCCCATCTGTGCAAGCGCGACCAGCCCGCCGGCGTCTTCGATCGAGAGCCACTCGTCGGCTTCGTCGTGTCCGGCCAGGGCGTGGGTGAGCGATCGCACGTGAGGGGACAGGCCGCGGTCTGGGTGCCTTTGGTAGAAGCACGTGCCCGATCCATTGCCCACCGGGCAGCGCACCAGCGTGAGGGGGCGATGTGCGACCTCCGGCAGCATGAGTGCCGATACCGCTTCGTAGTAGCGGGCGAGTTCGATCTTCGCGAGCTCTGAGTCGGGGAAGAGCCGCTTGTCGGGGTTGGAGATGCGCACACCGAGCACGGTCGTGCCAGCCGCCGTGGGTGCGAGAGGAGCTGAGGGTTTCTCGACGGGGGCTGGTTGCGATGGCTGCGCGGTCTCGGCGGGTTCGGGGACCTCGCGGACGACCGTCGACGGCTCGATGTCGGTGCGTAGCCCGAGGAAGCTGGGCTGGCGCAGCACGCCTTCGGTGGTCCACTCGGCGAACGCGACCTGCGCCACCAGCTCGGGGCGCACCCAATGCGCGCCGGGGACATCGGGGGCGGGGGTGAACGGCGATGCGTCCTGCTCGGCGGCCTTGAGGCGCGCAGAGAGTGCGTTGAGGGTCGCAGCATCGAACCCGCTGCCCACGCGTCCGGCGTAGATGAGGTCGCCGCCTGCGTAGAAGCCCAGTAGCAGTGCGCCAAACCCGCTGCGAGAGCCCTTGGGCTCGGTGTAGCCACCCACCACTAACTCTTGCGACCGGCGGCACTTGATCTTGAGCCAGGCGCGCGTCCGGCCGGTGGGGTATGCGGCATCAGCCCGCTTGGCGACCACGCCCTCGAGCCCTTGAGCGCACGCGACCTCGAGCAGGGAAGGCACGTCACCCTCGACGTACTCGGCGATCCGGAGCGGTGAAGCGGCCGGCAGCTTCGCGAGCAGGGTGCGCAGCAGGTCCTTTCGCCCAACGGTGGGCATC
>CAYXQU010000309.1:0-2384 GCA_964467305.1 uncultured Eubacteriales bacterium | reverse complement strand
GTTCTCGATCTGGGCGATCTGCTTGTCGATCTGCTCGGCTTCGGGCGTACCGGTGGGCATCACCGATGCGGCCGCCTTGAGCTGCGGAAGCGTGTCGTACTTGAGCCCGTACATCTGCGTCTGGACCTGCTGGATCCCGTTGATGAGCCCGGCCTGCGCGCCCACCTCACCGGTCGCCGCCCCCAAAGAGCCCATGCCCTCGCCCACCGCAGCGAAGCCCTGGCCCATGCCCTGAGCGACTCCTCCGATGGCGCTGCCCAGCGCACCCATCCCGTCACCTATCGCCGAGAAGGCATCGCCCATCAGTTCGTTTTGGTTGGGATAGACCGCCACCCGGAACTCCTCGAGATCCTCGAGGTCGCCAACCTTGCCACTCACGCGCACCGGCTGGTTGGTCGCGTCATGCTCGAGAGCACCAACGGGAAACGACAGGTTGGAGGCCTGGAGCTGCTGGACCACGTCCTCGGCGGTGAGGCCTTCGTCCTCGAGCGCCTCTTTGTCGAAGACGATCTTGAGGCGGCTGGGCTGGTCGACCGCCATGGTGGCATCGCCCACGCCCTCGATACCCTGCAAGGCGGGGACGACCGTCTCACGAGCAGCGGTCATGAGCGCCTCGGCGCTGGTGCCGGGGGCGCTCACCGCAAGCTTGACGATGGGCTGGGAGTTGAAGCCGATCCGGTCCACGGTGGGAGCGAGTGCCGTGTCGGGCAACTCGACAGACTGGATCGCCTTCGCGACGTCCTGCTCGGCGGCCTCCATGTCTTGTGAGAAGCCGAACTCGGCGACCACGAGCGAGAACGACTCGCCCGATTGAGTCCTGACCCGCTCGATCCCCTCGACGCCGCGCAGCGACGTCTCGAGCGGCTCGCTGACCTGCTCGTGCACGTCAGCCGGAGCAGCGCCCGGATATATGGTGGTCACGATGACATACGGGATGGCGATGTCGGGCATCGTCTCCCGTTTGAGCTGAGTGGAGCTCCACAGGCCGCCCACGACCACGATGAGCGCGATCAGGATGACCGCCGTGACGTTTCGCAAGGAGAACCGGGTGATGCGATCCATTGGGTGATTCCTCTTCGAGTAGTGGCCGCGACGCGCGCGGCGAGTATCGGACTGCCGCGGCCGTCGCGGCGAGACAAGATCAGACGCGGCCTTCGTCCATGGCCGTGATCAGGGTGCGGTGGATGCGGACCAGATGTCGGACGTCTTGCTCATCGAGCACGCTCATGTACGCACGCAGCAGTTCGCGACGCGCACTCTCAGACTCCTCCAGTGCCTCTGCACCCGAGCCGGTGAGCCTGACAAGGGTCGCTCGGCGATCCTCGGGATCGGTGGTCCGCTCGACCAGCCCTTCGCGCTCAAGGGAATCGATCATCGCCGATGCTGCCGGGGGCTTCACGCCCAGCATCGCGGCAAGCTCTCCCACCTTCACCGATCCGTGAAGCGCCAGCGCGCGTGCCAGAAGCCCCTGCGTTGCAGAAAGCGTGTTGCCGCACGGCCCGGGCGTGGTGTGCGCCGCGTGCCGAGCGGTCATGATCTTGCCCATGCGCAACATGAGCTCGTCGAGCTCGTCGAGCAGCTCATCGCTGAGTGGTGCCGCCACTTCACACGCCTCCGAAGGTCTCGGTTTGGTTCGGTATACGAATCTTTCGAATACCGAACTATATGGCGGTCGGGGAGGTTGTGCAAGCCCTGTCATGCGCTCGCGGTAGAATCGTCAGAGCGCCACACGCGGGCGAGACGAAACCAGGGAGTGCGGTGGAAGGCCAGCTCATCCTCGATCGCTACCGACCCCTCGCCCGTATCGGCGAAGGGGGTTTTGGCACCGTGGTCATGGCGTGGGACACGCGCATGCAGCGGCGCGTGGCGATCAAGCGGTTCCCGCTGCCGCTGGACGACAAAGGCAACGCGCACCGGCCGGCTGGACTCGCAGAGGCTCGCACCGCCGCGATGCTCAACCACCCCGCGATCGTGACCGTGTTCGACTTCGACTTCGACGCCGACGAAGCGTTCATCATCATGGAGTACGTCGACGGCGTCTCTTTGGCCGAACTGCTCGAATCGCTCGACGGGCCTCTCACCCTCGACGAGGTCGCCGCCATCGTGGACTCGGTGGCATCCGCGCTCGATTTCGCGCACGACAACGGCGTGCTCCATCTCGATATCAAGCCCGAGAACGTGCTTATCACGACCGACGGGCGCGTGAAGGTGGCCGACTTCGGCATGTCCGAGCTCTCCTCGGTGGGCGGTCACGGCGTGGCGTGGGGCGGCACGCCCGGGTACATGCCGCTCGAGCAGCTCGACGGCGACCGCGTGACCCACCGAACCGACCAGTGGGCGCTCGCAGCGCTCGCATTCGAGTGCCTGAGCGGACGCAATCCCCT
>CAYXQU010000308.1:0-2410 GCA_964467305.1 uncultured Eubacteriales bacterium | reverse complement strand
AGCTACGACCTTGGGGCGAACTCCTATGTGCGCAAGCCCGTCGACTTCGAGCAGTTCTCAGAGGCGGTCAGGCAGTTGGGGCTCTACTGGCTTGTTCTGAACCAGACGCCACTCGGGATGTGAGCGCCGATGGATGAGGAATTGCGTATCCTCGTTCTCGAGGACAATCCCGCCGACGCGGAACTCGTCTTGCGCACGCTGAACGATCTGCCCCAGCGCACGTTCTGCGAAGTCCACATGACCGCCAACGAACTGGAGGCGGCACTGGGCGAGAACTGGGACATCGTCGTCTCCGACTACTCCATGCCCGGATTTGGCGCGATGCAGGCGCTGGAGATCACGCGATCCATCGCTCCGGACCTGCCCTTCGTGGTGATGTCGGGGACCATAGGCGAGGAACGCGCGGTCGAGTTGCTCAGGGCCGGTGTCACCGACTACATCATGAAAGACCGCCTTGAGCGATTGGTCGCTGTGGTTCAGCGCGCCATCCGCGAGTCACGCGAACATGCCGCGCTGAGCGAGGCCCAGGAGCATCTGGTGCGTGCCGGCCAGGAGTGGCTCGACACCTTCAACGCGATCTCAGATGGCATCCTGATGCTCGACGCGGACGGTGCCGTGGTGCGCTTCAACAGCGCCGTGCCCGGCCACCTGGCCATGGAACCCGACGAGATCATCGGCCGCACGGTCTATGAGCTTCTGCGCTCGACGTGCCCCGAATCGAACGCTGCGCTCGACCAGTGGGCGACCGGGCTGCCACCGCGGTCTGAATGGGGCCCCTGCGCCCGGACCGGCAAGTGGTTCGACGTGAGCTGCGACCCCCTCAACGGTGGTAGCGGACCAACGGGATTCGTTCTCGTGTTCACCGACATCACCCAAAGCAAGGTCACCGAGGAGGAACTGCGCGAGGTGCTCTCAAAGCTGAAGCGCACGATGAAGGGCACGGTCGCCATCGCCGTGCGAATGGTGGAAAGCCGCGACCCCTATACCGCCGGCCACCAGGAGCGGGTCTCGGAACTGGCGGTGGCCATCGCTCGCCGACTGGGCATGGACCCGCAGGAGATCGACCTCATCCGCACGGCATCGCTCCTGCACGACGTGGGCAAGATCGCGGTTCCTGCAGAGATCCTCGTACGCCCCGGTCAGCTGCAGCCGCTGGAGTGGGACCTCATCCGCCGCCACCCGGAGGTGGGCGCGGAGATCCTCGCGGACGCCGAGTTCGAAGGGCCCATCCACGACATCGTGCTGCAACACCACGAGCGGCTTGACGGCAGCGGATACCCGTTCGGGCTCAAGGGGGACGAGATCAGGCGGGAGGCGCAGATCGTCACGGTCGCCGATGTGACCGAGGCCATGACCGCCCACCGCCCCTACCGGCCTGCGTGCTCGGACGAACAGGTCATTGGCGAGCTGCAGTCCGGCAGAGGCGTCCGGTACGCCGCGGATGTCGTGGATGCCTGCCTCGACCACCTGCGGGAGAACGGCACCTGCCTGATCGGTTCGTAGGGATTTCACGTGACGAGTATCGACAGCCTCAGCCCAAATCAACGCCTCGCTCTTGCGATGGCCGCACCCGTGGCGGCGTGCGCCATCCAGTGGTTGCTCTGGGCGCAGATCCAGCCCTTCGTGTGGTTCCTGTTCTTCCCGGCCGTGTTCATCGCCGCACGCATCGCGGGTGTCCGTGGTGGGGTGCTGTCCGCGATCTTGTCCTGCGTACTTGTCGTCTACCTGTTCCTCCCCCCGCGGTTGAGCTTCTCGGTGAAGCCGGGTGCCTTGTGGATGGTCGCCATCTTCGTGGTGATGGGATACCTGTTCGGGCGCGTGCACGAGGGCCTGGCCGGTCAGACCGCTCGTGCGGAGAGCATCCTGAGCGAGACCGAGCACATGCTGCAGGGAATCCGCGAGCAGTCCGTGGTGGGCATCTACCTCATCCAGGATGATCGCTTCGCCTACGTCAACGATGAGTTCGCCCGCATCTTCGGCTTCGAGAGCCCCGAGGAGATCGTGGGCCGGTTCGGGGTCGACGCGATCGTCGCGCCTGATGACCGAGAACGCGTCACGACCAACGTCAGGCGCCGCCAGGCAGGCGAGCTCGACGGGGTCCGCTACTCCTTCAAGGGCTTGCGCAAAGACGGCGTGACGATCGACGTGCACGTCCAGGGTCGCCAGGTGCTCCACGAGGGCAGACCGGCGATCGTGGGCGTGTGCGTCGACAACACCGAGCGTGTCCGTGCTCTGCAGCAGTTGCACCAGCGAGACAAGCTGCTGCTGCGCACGTCGAAGCTTGGCAAAGTGGGCGGGTGGCAGTTCGAAGTGCCGTCGATGGAGGGCGAGTGGACCGATGAGGTCGCCCTCATCCACGATCTGGATCCCGCAGAGCCCACTGACGCCCACAAAGGGCTCGGCTTTTACG
>CAYXQU010000307.1:0-2433 GCA_964467305.1 uncultured Eubacteriales bacterium | reverse complement strand
GAGTACGCGATTGTCGCGGAGGCTGTGCGGGTCGTGTGTGCACAGCTTGCGAGCATGCTGGCGCGCGACGGTGAGGGTGCGACCAAGCTCGTGACCGTCAACGTCAGCGGCGCCGCTGACGTTCGCGATGCCGAGACGGTCGCACAGTCGATCGCCAACTCTTTGCTGGTCAAGACGGCACTGTTTGGCAACGACGCCAATTGGGGCCGGGTCGCGATGGCGGTGGGCAACTCAGCGGCGCGCGTCGAGCCAGACCGGCTGGCGATCGGAATCGCGGGCATCACGGTGTGTCGCCGAGGCGAGGCGGTGGAGTTCGACGAGGACGAGGCGTTCTCGGCACTCGATCAGCCCGAGGTGTCCATCGACGTGGATCTCGGGGTGGGAGAGGGCTGCGCGACGGTGCTGACCTGCGACCTGTCCTACGAGTACGTGCGCATCAACGGGGAGTACCGAAGCTAGCGACTTCGTGCCGCATGCACGGGTCGCATCTCGCGAATCACCACGCTCGCCCGGCTCGCTGCCAGGCGAGATCACTTCGGCGAACCACCGCTATGAGGGAGAAGACGATGAAGGACCTGCTGGCAAAGGCCGAGACACTCATGGAAGCGCTTCCCTGGATCAAGCACGCATGGGGCCGCACCGTCGTCATCAAGTACGGTGGCGCCGCCATGACCGATCCGGCGCTGCGCGATGCCGTGGCCGCCGACATCGTATTGATGAAGCTCGTGGGCGTGAACCCTGTGGTGGTGCATGGTGGCGGACCCGAGATCACGGGGTTCATGGAGCGCCTTGGCATGCCCGTCGAGTTCTACGACGGGCAGCGGGTCACCACGCCTGAAGCGATGGATATCGTGAAGATGGTGCTCGTGGGCAAGGTGAACAAGGACCTTGTCTCGGCGATCAATGCGCATGGCCCGCGAGCTTTGGGCCTGTCGGGCGAGGACGGCAATATGGTGACCGCGACCGCCAAAGACGAGCGGCTGGGGCGCGTGGGCGAGGTAGTGGACATCGATACCACGGTGCTCGACAACGTGATCGAGGACGGCTTCATCCCGGTCGTAGCCACGGTCGCAGCTGGCGACGATGGCGGCAGCTTCAACGTCAACGCGGATCTCGTCGCAGGCCAGCTTGCCGCTGCCTTGGGTGCCGACAAGTGCCTGTTCCTCACCGACGTCGACGGCTTGTACCGGGACTTCTCGGACAAGAGCTCGCTGATCAGTGCGCTCACACCCGACCAGGCCGAGCAGATGATCATGAGCGATGAACTCGAAGGGGGCATGGTTCCCAAGGTCGCCGCATGCGTGCGTGCGCTCAGGGGTGGGGTTCGGCGCGCACACATCCTCAACGGCACCGTGCCGCACGCGATCCTGCTCGAGGTCTACACCGATGAGGGCGTGGGCACGATGATCGCCGACGATCTGGCCGAGGGGGGTGCGTGATGGGCGGCAGCTTCGAAGTCGCAGCCGAGAGGGATGCCTCGTGCGTGATGCAGACCTACGCCCGCAAGCCGGTGCTCTTCGTCTCCGGTGAGGGCATGCGTCTCTACGATGATACGGGTGCCGAGTATCTCGACTTCGTGTCGGGGATCGGTGCGGTGAACCTCGGGCACGCCGACCCCGTGGTGGCCCAGGCGGTGTGCGACCAGATGGGCAGGCTCGTGCACGTGAGCAACCTCTTCTATGTCGAGCGCCGGGCAGAGCTCGCATGCGACCTCGTGCGCCTGATGGGCGGCGGCCAGCGGGTGTTCTTCGCCAACAGCGGTGCAGAGGCCAACGAGGGTGCGATCAAGCTCGCGCGCAAGTGGGCGAAGGGCGCGAAGCCCGGCGCCCACACGATCGTGACCGCGCACCGCTCGTTCCATGGGCGCACGCTCGCCGCTTTGGCCGCCACCGGACAGCCGGGCAAGCAAGAGGCCTTCGCCCCCATGCCCGAAGGGTTCGTCCACGTCGAACTCAACGATGTCGCGGCACTCGACGAGGCGCTCGACGATTCGACCGCCGCTCTGCTGCTCGAGGTTGTCCAGGGCGAGGGCGGTGTGTGGCCGGCGAGTGGGGAGTATCTTGCTGCCGCCGAGAAGCTGTGCGCACAGCGCGAGGTGCTCCTCATGATCGATGAGGTGCAGACCGGCTTCTACCGTACAGGGCCAGCCTTCGCGTACCAGGCGTTCGGCTTGACCCCGGACGTGGTCACGCTCGCAAAGGCCATGGCGAACGGGCTGCCCATCGGAGCGATCGTGGCCAGAGAAGAGGTCGCTGCCGCGTTCGAATGCGGCGATCACGGTTCGACGTTCGGCGGGGGGCCCGTGGTGTGCGCAGCTGCGCGCGCGACGATCTCGCGCCTGGAGCAGCTCGATCTCGGATCCAACGCGGGCTCCGCAGGCTCAGCGCTCGCATCAGGGCTTCGCGAGCTGCAGTCGCGAACCGCCCACATCAC
>CAYXQU010000306.1:0-2433 GCA_964467305.1 uncultured Eubacteriales bacterium | reverse complement strand
GTGCTCGATGGCGACATCGACGAGTTCGTGGTGGGCTACCACCGTTGGCGGGTTTCCAACGAGCAGGCCGCCGAGGTCGGAGCATCAACACCAGAGGGCCAGTAGCATGGAGCTGCTCGCCGATCTGCACACGCACACCATCGCATCCGGCCACGCCTACTCGACGGTGACCGAACTCGCGGTAGCGGCCGAGTCCAAAGGCATCGAACTCATCGCGATCACCGATCACGGTCCCACCGTGCCCCAGGGGGCTCACCCTTGGTACTTCTGGAACGCGAAGGTCATCCCCAGCGTCCTCAATGGCGTGCGCGTGCTCAAGGGTTGCGAGGCCAACCCCTCGCTCACCGAGGAGAACGGCATCGACCTACCCGACATCGTGCTCGACAAGCTCGACTTCGTCGCCGTGGGCTTCCATCCGCTCACCGGCTTCGACGATCGCGACAGGGTCAAGAACACCGAGACGCTCCTGCGCGTGATGGCCAACCCCTATGTGGACATGATCAGCCATCCGGGCAACGAGGATGAGTTCCCGCTCGACCTCGAAGCGATCGTCGAAGGGGCCGTGCGATACAACGTCATCCTCGAGCTCAACGACCATTCCTTCGCGCCCACCAGTGCGCGGGCGTCAAGCTCCCAGCGCGAAGTGGAGTTCGCGCGATCGGCCGCCGCTGCAGGCGCGCCTCTGGCCATTGGTTCCGACGCCCACTACGCGCTGCACGTGGGCCGATTCGACGCCGCGGCCAGCGTCGCCGAGGATCTCGGGCTTGGCCCCGAGCGGTTCGTGAACAAAGACGCCCAGAGTGTGCTCACGCACATCCTTGGCAAGCGCGAGCGGCCGCGTCTTGATGTGGGAGGCGAATGGCGCTGGCCTGAGGCCGCAACGTCCCGTTCCGGGAGTGTGATGCCATAGTGGTCGTCGAGCGCGTACTCAAGAGCCGCCGGCTGCGATCGTTCGCCCTCATGACGGTGGGCATCCTGATGACCGCCTGGGCACTCGACGCCTTCCTGATCCCAAACCGGATCGCCGCAGGCGGAATCTCGGGTTTGGCGACTGTGCTCTACTACTGGATCCTCAACACCTTCGAGGTCTCGATTCCCGTTGGCGTGCAGATGCTGTTCTTCAACGCCATCCTGATGTTCGTGGCATGGCGCCTGCGCGGTGCCTCGTTCCTTGCGAAGACGCTGTACGGTGCAGTCGCACTCTCGGTCGCGGTCGATGTGCTCGGCGCGGTCACGCCGCGTCTGGCCGGTGACGACCTGCTGCTTGCGGCTCTGTACGGCGGTACCATCTCGGGCTTGGGCATGGGGCTCGTCTTCAAGGCGGGTGGCAACACCGGTGGCACGGACATCGTTGCGCAGCTGCTCGCCAGACGGCTTCCGTTCGGCGTGGGCCAGCTCATGCTGGTGGTGGACGCGACAGTGACCTTGCTTGCTGCGCTGCTGTTCGGTCCCGAGCTCGCCATGTACGGTGCCGTGGCGATCGTGGTCATGACGATGGCCATCGACCTGGTGCTTGAGGGTATCTCGGTCGAGAAGGCGGTCTGGATCATCTCGGACGCCCACGAGCGCATCGGAGACTCGATCACTCAAGAGCTGGGCCGAGGGGCGACACGCCTTGAGGCGACCGGCGTGTGGACGGGCGAGAAGCGCGGCACCCTGCTGGTCGTCTTGTCCAGAAACGAACTCGATGACCTGAAGGCCATCGTGGCTGCGCACGATCCCACCGCGATGGTGGTCATCTCCAACGTCCACGAGGCGATTGGCGAGGGGTTCCGGGAGATGGTGAAGTAGCGCTCTCGCCGCCGGTGCCTCAGCGAATCGGTGGCAAGCGGAGTAGGGGAACTTGTGCCACGCTGTCAAAGCGTGGGCACGTCAGTTTTGCCGGGAGACATACCGATTGGAGCACCGATATGTGGGATCGCCGCGTGGTAGAGGCGAAAGCCGCGCAGATGAGGACCGACATCGTCGAGATGATCGCAGAGGCGGGGAGCGGTCACCCCGGTGGCTCGCTGTCCGCTGCCGACATAGTCGCCACGCTCTACTTCGGCGGCGTGATGCGGCACGACGGCTCGAATCCTGACTGGCCCGAGCGCGATCGGTTCATCCTGTCCAAGGGCCACGCAGCCCCGGTGCTCTACGCCGCGTTGGCTGAGGCTGGCTACTTCGGGCGCGATCATCTGGCTACGCTGCGCAAGCTCGGATCGACGCTGCAAGGGCACCCGGACTGCAAGAAGACGCCGGGCGTCGAGGTCTCGACCGGGTCGCTTGGTCAGGGGCTCTCGATCGCATCGGGCCTCGCTGCCGGTATGGGTATCGAAGCTGACGACGACCGCACGGTCTTCTGCCTGCTCGGTGACGGTGAGCTCCAGGAAGGCCAGGTGTGGGAGGCGGCCATGTTCGCCGCCCACCGGGGGCTTTCGAACCTGGTCGCGA
>CAYXQU010000305.1:0-2448 GCA_964467305.1 uncultured Eubacteriales bacterium | reverse complement strand
GGCAAGCCCCATCGCGAAGAAGGAGTGCATGGTGGTGGACAGGACGTTCTTCTTGCGGACCATGCCCGCGTAGAACAGTGCAAGACCCGGCGTCATGAACAGCACCAGTGCGGCGCACATGACCATGAACGCGGTGTCTCCGACGTTGATCACCTGGTCGCCCATGGTGACCACCTGGCTCGCGAGAGCCTGTGTGGTAGCTGCATCCATCCCTGTGTCTCCCTTGCGTCCCTCGAGCGAGTCCCGGCCCCGATTCCGGTCTGAGTGGGGCGCCACGGTTTCCACCGTGTTGCGAGGAGATTAAGAGCGTGATGTTTCACCTGTGTTTCCGAACGGGGTCCGGCAGGTGAAACATCACGGGGATGGTGCTGTGTTCGCGTTACTCCTTGGGAGAGAACATCAAGCTGATGTTGGTCTTCGCTTCGCCATCGGAGGTGATGGTGACTTGGAGGTTCGCGTCATCGCGCTCGCCGCCGATCGCGGCGCCGTCTTCGGACTTGGTCTCGAAGATGATCTTCCACGTCGAGTCCTTGAGCTGATCTTTGTACCAGTCGTTGACCTCATCGACGCTCTTGTCGGTCTCGATGACGACCATGAAGCTGTTGCCGCTCTTGACCGAGCTGATCACCGGGCCCTCGAAGACCGGGACGTCGGTGGGGAAGCCGTCGGGCAGCTCTCCGCCTTCAGATGCAGTGATCTCGGTGCCGTCCTCGCCCTTGATGGTGACGCTGCCGTCCTCCTGGTCGATCTCAGCGCCCGTGGTCTGCTCGATCGCGATCTCGGCGGCCTTCTCGGCGGCTTTGTCGGCGATCGACTGGCAGCCCACCAGCGCAAGAGCGCTGAGCAGTGCTACAGCGACGACGAGCAGGCGGGTGATTCGTGTACTCATCATGGACCCCCTCGGTTAGTCTGCGCCGTGCGCTCATCGTGCGCGGTCGCCTACGTGCTAGGTACCCACGCGCAGGTGTTTCTTCGCGCCATGGGCTCGCACATAGGATAGCGCGTAGGCGGTATAATGGAGGCTTGGCTGCGAGACCCCTTCGGGGAGTTAGGTAGGTTCACCTCCGTGTCATTGGACTTCATCCGTATCCGCGGTGCTCGCGAGCACAACCTCAAGGGTTTCGACCTCGAGATTCCGCGTGACCAGCTTGTCGTGATCACCGGCCTGTCGGGCTCGGGCAAGAGCTCGCTCGCGTTCGACACCATCTATGCCGAGGGGCAGCGCCGCTACGTCGAGTCGCTGTCCACCTACGCCCGCCAGTTCCTGGGCCAGATGGACAAGCCCGACGTCGACCACATCGAGGGGCTCTCTCCCGCGGTCTCGATCGACCAGAAGACGACGTCGAAGAACCCGCGCTCCACAGTGGGCACGGTCACCGAGATCTACGACTACCTGCGACTGCTCTACGCGCGCATCGGCGTGCCGCACTGCCCCATCTGCGGCCGGGCTATCGAACGCCAGACCTCGGATCAGATCGTCGACCGCATCCTCGAGCTTGGCGAGGGCACGAAGTTCCAGGTGCTCGCGCCGGTGGTGAAGGGGCGCAAGGGCGAGTACGGCAAGCTGCTCGACGACCTGAAGCGCGAGGGGTTCACGCGGGTGCGCGTGGACAAGGAGATCCGCACGCTCGACGAAGAGATCGTGCTCGACAAGAAGTACAAGCACGACATCGACGTGGTCATCGACCGCCTGGTGATGAAAGACGGCGTGCGCACCCGTCTTGCCGACAGCGTCGAGACGGCGCTGCGCCTGTCTAACGGCTCGGTGGTCATCGCGGTCGTCGACGGCGACGAGCTGCCGTTCTCGCAAGCACTGGCGTGCCCGGTTCACGGCAACATCTCGATGGACGAGCTCGCGCCGCGCGACTTCAGCTTCAACAGCCCCTACGGCGCGTGCCCGGACTGCAACGGGCTGGGCAGCCGGCTCGAGGCCGACCCCCAGCTGGTGGTGCCCGACACCACGCTCACGCTGGCCCAAGGCGCCATCGCGCCGTTCCACCCCGGCATGAACTACTACCCCGCGCTGGTCGCGGCGGCCGCGCGCGAGCTCAAGGTCGACGTGGACACGCCGTGGGAGAAGCTGCCCAAGAAGGCGCAGAATGCCCTGCTCAACGGCCTGGGCGACAAGCGCATCAAGGTCGACTATGTGACCCGAGACGGCCGAGAGACCCACTGGTACTCGCGCTACGAAGGCGCGCTTTCCTCGGTGATGCGGCGCTGGAGCGAGTCGGAGTCCGAGAACGTCAAGGACAAGCTCGAGGAGTACATGGCGGTCATCCCGTGCAAGTCGTGCGGGGGAGCGCGGTTGAAGCCCGAGATCCTCGCGGTCACGGTGGGCGGCAAGAACATCCACGAGGTGACGGTCTACTCGGCGAAGGACTCGTTGGCGTTCTTCGAGTCGCTCACGTTGTCAGAGCGAGATGAGACGATCGCCCGGAGGGTCATCAA
>CAYXQU010000304.1:647-2454 GCA_964467305.1 uncultured Eubacteriales bacterium | reverse complement strand
CCCGGCTGCTGAAGCGCGCGGGCCAAGGCGAGTTCAGGGTGGCGGTGCACCCCACCGGCTTCGAGCCGCTCGTCAAGCGCTTCGAGGAAGCCACGAACCGCATGTCCTTCGCACTCGTGGTCGCGGCGTTCGTGATCGGGCTGTCGTGGATCCTCGCAGGCACCGAGGTACCCATGTGGTTCGTGTGGGTCGCCCGCGTGGCGTGGGCCGCCGCTCTGGGCGTTGGCTCGTGGTTCTTCATCTCGATCTTCGTCAGCCGGATCAACGGCCGGCGCTAGCAGCGTCAGGCGAGGCTTCTCACCACCGTCGGTGTGGTATCGAAAGCCACCTGCGATTCAAGCGCCCGAGCAGCGCGCAGAACGGTCGCCTCGGAGAAGTGGGTTCCTATGAGCTGCACGCCCACGGGCAGGCCCGTGTCCGCGCCCAGCCCGACCGGCACCGAGACACCCACGTTTCCCGCGAGGTTGACCGGGATCGTGTAGATGTCGGACAGATACATCGCCAGCGGGTCTGCGGACTTCTCGCCTATGCGAAACGCGGTGGTGGGCGATGTGGGCGTGAGCAGGACATCGTAGTTGGCGAACGCCTTCTCGAAGTCACGTATGATGATGGTGCGCGCCTTCTGCGCCTGACCGTAGTACGCATCGTAGTAGCCGGCCGAAAGCGCATAGGTCCCCAGCATGATCCGGCGGATCGACTCGGGCCCGAAGCCTTCGGCACGAGAGCGCATGTACAGGTCGAGGACGTCTTCTGCGTCGGCGACCCGGTGGCCGTAGCGGATCCCGTCGAAGCGCGCCAGATTCGAACTCGCCTCGGCAGGGCCGATGATGTAGTACGCGGACAGGCCGTGCTGTGCGGCGGGAAGGTCGACCTCGCCCACCTCCGCGCCCAGCGACGCATACGTCTCGGCGGCGGCCAGCGTGGCCGCCTTGACCTCTGCCGAGACACCCTCGATCTCGAGCATGTCGCGGACCAGCGCGATGCGCATGCCACGCACGCCCTCTTCGAGATCCACCGTGAAGTCCTCATCGGGGCGCTCGATGCTCGTCGCATCCATGGGGTCCTTGCCGCAGATGGCGTTGAGAGCCAGCGCGCACTCCTCCACGGTCTTGGTGAACGGACCGATCTGGTCAAGCGAGCTGGCGAACGCCACGATCCCGTAGCGCGACACCCTGCCGTAGGTGGGCTTCATCGCCACGACGCCACACAGCGAACCGGGCTGGCGGATCGAGCCGCCGGTGTCCGAACCCAGCGCGATCGAGACCATGCCGGCGCTGACAGAGGCCGCCGAGCCACCCGACGATCCTCCGGGCACGCGATCGAGGTCCCACGGGTTGTGGGTAGGCCCGAACGCGGAGTTCTCGGTGGATGAGCCGAAGGCGAACTCGTCCATGTTGAGTTTGCCAATGGGCAGAGCACCCGCCTCGAGCATCTTCGACACAGCGGTGCAGTCGTAGACGCTTCGGTAGTTCTCGAGGATCCGAGAAGAACACGTCGTCTTGGTGCCCACGAGGTTCATGTTGTCCTTGAAGCCCACCGGCACACCTGCAAGTGCAGGGAGCTCCAGCGGCCCGGCACCGCTGCGCACCATGTCGTCGATGCGGTCAGCGGCAGCGAAAGCCAGATCGGGTGTGACTTCGTTGAATGCGTGGACTCCGGCGTCGAGCGCATCGATGCGCGCGAAGGCCGACTCGGCGACCTCGCGAGCGCTGAAATCACCGTCGATGATGCCGGCCCTGATCTCGGGTGCGGAGACCAAGGAGAGGTCGAGGGAGTCGGTCACGATGCATCACCGCCGCCAACGATC
>CAYXQU010000304.1:0-637 GCA_964467305.1 uncultured Eubacteriales bacterium | reverse complement strand
CCAACGATCTGCGGGATGACGAAGGCGCCGTCCTCGGCTTCGGGTGCGTTGAGAAGCGCCATCTCACGAGAAAGGCCCTGTCTGGGCACATCGGGGCGCGTGGAGTTGACCATCGGCACGGCATGCGCGGTGGGGGGCACACCATCGAGGTCGAGCTGCTGGATGGTGTCGATATGCCCAAGGATCGAGTTGAGCTCGTCTTGGAGCGTGTGTATCTGTTCGTCGGTCAGAGCGATGCGCGCAAGCATCGCGACGTGCCGTACCTCGTTCTCGGTGAGAGACATGCGTTTGAATCCCTTGTCCGACATCGTGTGGGGTCGGCGGATCGCGAACCCCTGAAACTGCGAGCGACTCGTCACATGATACCCGAGGGCGAGCGGTAGAGCGGCTCCTGTTGAAGCGAGTCGCACCCGCCGCGACCACCTCACCGAGGGCGATGTCACGCATTTCTTGCCCATCACTAACACCACTGCAACCACAGCTCGGGGCCCTCCCAACAAACTGTAGTCACCGGCGTCTTGAGAAGGGGGGACACTCCGAGGGCCCATGGCAGCCCCAGCGCCACCTGAGCTGACCGAATCGCATCCCCGATTCCACCACCCCACCTGCAGTCCCCAACGAACCGGAGGTAGAAAGG
>CAYXQU010000303.1:0-2472 GCA_964467305.1 uncultured Eubacteriales bacterium | reverse complement strand
CCCCTCAGGTGCCGAGACGATCCCCGCGAAGCCGTGCACGTCGCACTCGAAACTGGGAAGAAGCCTCACGCCCGGCAGGGCCTCAAGCTCCGCGACGAGCTGGGACTGCCGCCCACCGGGATCACCGGCCAGCGAGGGTGTCTCGGGGAGCAGCACCAGGTGGGCTCCCTGCTCCGCAGCGACACGACAGGCCTCAAGGAGCCTCGCGGCATCTTGCCCGGGGTCGCCGAGAAGCTCGTGCTGGACTACCGCTACGATTGCCACGACGCCCTCCTGGGTGTGACCGAGATGACCCTACGACTATGTTCATGCCCGAGATGTGCAGGCGCTGACCCGACGAGGCGGTGGCGGAGCTTCGCCGGCAGGCTACGTGGCCTTCTTGGGAGTGCGCTTCGCCGGCTTCTTGGCCGCGGGCTTCTTCTTGGCAGCGGGCTTCTTGGCGGTCTTATCGGTCTTCGTCTCGCAGTTCTGGTCGATGCACACGCGCCACGGACCGCGAGTCGTGTGGATCACCACGACGGGGGCGCCACAAGGCTCGCACGTCTCGCCGGTGGCCTCGAGTTCGCCGCGCTGCGGCAGCGGGTAGCTTGTCTGGCACTCGTCGTAGTTCGTGCAGCGGACGAAGCGCTTGAGGTTCTTGGACTGCTGGGTGAGCAGCCGGCCTCCGGGGCGGCCGTCGCGCTTGCAGGTGGGGCACTCGCCCAGATCGACCTGCGGTACGTAGTTGGTCTTGCACTGGGGATCGAGGCAGCGCACGAGCGGCTTCTGCCTGAACTGGATGATCTTGACCTGCGGCGTGCCGCACTCCGGGCAGACCTCATCGACAGACTCGATCTTGCCCTGCGGCAGCGGGTAGGTGACGTCGCACTCGGGCCAACCTGAGCACCCCACGAACTGGCCGCGTGTCTTGGGTGAGCTCTTGATGAGCAGGTCGTGGCCGCTCTTGGGGCACGTGCCCACCTTGGCGTCCTCGGCGGTCGCGTCTTTGAGGCTCTCGCCCACCTCGGCCGCCTTGGGGATGAGCTCATCCATGACCTTGCCCAGCAGTGAGCGGGAGTGCTCGACGACCTGGGTGCGCGTGATGCGGCCGCTGGCTATCTCGTCCATCTCGGCCTCGAGCTCGGCGGTCATGTCCGGGGTGGTGATGCGTGGCGCGAACGTCGAGAGCGCGTCGATGACCGCACGACCCAGGCAGGTGGGTTCGATGGGGTCGTTCTCGGCGTACTTGACCTCGTAGAGCCGCTCGATGATGGCGTGGCGCGTGGCTTTGGTGCCAAGCCCGCGCTTCTCCATCTCCTGGATGAGCTTGCCCTGGCTGTAGCGAGAGGGCGGCTCGGTGGCCTTCTGTGCCAACTCGGCGCCAAGGAAGTCGACGACGTCACCCTCGTGCAACGCGGGCAACTGCTCGTCTTTCTTCAGGCCGTAGGGGTAGATGCCACGGAAACCCGGGACCACCAGGATGTCGCCCTTGGCGACGAACGGCTGGCCGGCCACGTCGATGGTCACTTTGGTGCCCTCGATGACCGCGGCGTCTGACAGCGTGGCCAGGAACCGGCGTGCCACCAGGTTGTAGAGCTTCCACTCCTCGGGCTTCATCTTGTCGGGATCGCCCGCACCTGTGGGGTGGATGGGCGGATGGTCGGTCGTCTCCTTCGCACCGCGTGTGGGGTGCAGCGGGGCGCTTTGGATGCGCGACACCTGTTCCCGGTAGAACGGCACCTCGTGCAGCGCGCGCAGAATCCCGGGGATGTCGAGCGATGCGGGATAGACGGTGTTGTCGACACGCGGGTAGCTGATCAGGCCGTTCATGTAGAGCGTCTCGGCGATGCGCATGGCTCGGGCCGGCGTGATGCCTTCCGAGGCTGCGGCTGCCTGGAGCGCGGTGGTGTTGAACGGCGTGGGCGGCTTGACCTGCCTGCGCTTCTTCTCGGCGGTGGTCACGGTGCCGGTCTTCGCGCCTTCGACGGCAGCCATGGCGGCGCTTGCCGATGCCTCGTCTTTGAAGCGGTCGGTGGCATGCCCGGCACCGAACTCGTCGACGTCGGCACCCGTACCACCCTGCGTGCGGAACGCGGCCTTGATCTGCCAGTAGATCTCCGGCACGAACGCCTCGCGCTCACGCTCGCGCTCGACGATCAGGGCCAGCGTGGGTGTCTGCACCCGGCCGGCGCTCTTCACATTGCCAAAGCCCGAGTACTTGGCCATGGTCAGGTACCGCGTGAGCACAGCACCCCACACCAGGTCGATGTCCTGGCGCGACTCGCCGGCTTGCGCGAGGCAGTCATCGACCTCGGTGAGCTCAGCGAAGGCCCGCTCGATCTCTTCTTTGGTGATCGCCGAGAACCGCGCACGCTGCACCGGCGCCTTCTTGTTGACCTCGCGCACAAGCGACATCGCGTCCGATCCGATGAGTTCGCCCTCGCGGTCGTAGTCGGTCGCGATCACGATCTCGTCGGCCTTCTTCGCGACGTT
>CAYXQU010000302.1:0-2491 GCA_964467305.1 uncultured Eubacteriales bacterium | reverse complement strand
GCTCGACGCTCTCCGAGTGCACCTGGACGCCGCGTACGCGCGCCTCGATGCCACTGGGGTAGATCTCGACCGGATCGTCTTTGGCAGCCGAGCCTGACCACATGGTGCCGGTGACCACGGTGCCCGCGCCGGAGATGGTGAAGACGCGGTCGACCGGCAGGCGAAGCGGCAATTCGGCGTGCTTGCTGGGGGTGTCGACGGCGACCTCGTCGAGCGTTGCGAGCAGCTCAGGCAGCCCCGCGCCCGACTTCGACGAGACTGCGACGATGGGCGAGCCGGCGATCGAGGTGCCTTCGAGCAGCGCCTCGACATCGGCGCGCACGAGCTCGACCCAGTCCGGATCCACGAGGTCAGCCTTGGTGAGCGCGACCACGCCGCGCTCGACGCCCAGCAGGTCGATGATCGCGAGGTGTTCGCGGGTCTGCGGCATGACGCCGTCGTCGGCAGCGATAACCAGCAAGACCACATCGACCCCGGTGGCGCCTGCGACCATCTGGCGCACGAACTTCTCGTGGCCGGGAACGTCGACGACACCCATCGAGCGCCCCGACGGCAGCTCAAGCCTGGCGAAGCCCAGCTCGATGGTGATACCGCGGCTCTGCTCTTCTTTCAGGCGATCAGGGTCGGTGCCGGTGAGCGCCTTGATCAGCGACGACTTGCCGTGATCGATGTGCCCGGCGGTTCCCAGTACGAGCGAAGAGGTCATGTGGTGTCGCTTTCTGACGTGCTAGCCAGCCCAACAGCGTATGCGCGAACCGCGCGCGCAGTTTCCAGCGCCACGCAAGCATCGCCGGGCGTCGCATCGGCCCAGTCATCAGGATAGCGGCTCGCCACCGCCCATTGCGAAAGCGCTTCGAGCGACCGAGCGTTCAGCGCAGTGGTTGGTATGTCCCCAAGCGTGCAAAGCACCACGAGATCGTGGGTCCTTGGAACAACCAGCCCTCGCATGATGAGCAGCGCCTTGAGGTACTTCTCGGCGGACTGCTGACAGAGCAGGCAGACTTCTCGCGGCGCGATATCGCTACACGTCCGCAACGCCCCCGCGGCGTTCATATCCTCCTGAGCGTACCGAAGCCATCTGGCCAGCTCGGACTCAGGCCGGTCTGGCATAGATGACCGTCCCCTCGGCGAGAGCGGTGTTCACGACCGATGCCTTCCGGCCTCGCTGGCGCTCGATGTCTGCGGCGTCGGTGAGAACTACATCGAGCGCCAGAGTACGCGGACCGACCGCTGTCTTGATCTCGACCGCCGTCTCCGTTTTGTCGACGACCTGCGGCAGCTGCACGAGTAGGTCCACGTCGCTCTCCGGACCGGCCGCACCGCGTGCGTGAGACCCGAACAGCACGATGCGCACCGGGTCGAACCCGGCGACAATGTCATCCACCCAGCCCTCAAGGGTGAGCGCCACTCGCGGATCAAGACCCGAAACGGCACTGGATCGCGCTCGGTATTGCGCCTTGGGATCCGCGGCAAGCATGCTGGCCAACGGGTCGGCGAACGGGTGCTCTGGCACAAGCGCGACCTGCTTGCGACCCCGCTCATCGACCTGCACGTCGACGAGGCCCATCGTCTCGAGACGCTCGATCTCGCGCTGCGCAGATGAGACGCTCCCGCCTGCCGCGCGCGCGATGGCGCGCAGGTGCAGCGTGCGCTCCGGCGCCACCAGCAGTGCGCCGATGACTAGTGCACGCGACTTCGAACCAAGCAGTTCTTCAAGCATGATGTACCTCCATCAGGTACATCATAGTGTACCCGAAACAGGTACGTCTAAGCGTTACAGCGCCGAGAAGATCTCGCCCAGGCGGCGAGCGACGATCTCGTGCTCCTCTGCCGAGACGAGCGTGCGCGGGTCGATGAGCAGGCGGTCGTCTTTGACGCGCGCGACGATCGCCGGCTCGCCACCACAGCGCAGAAGCGCCTCAAGCTTGCTTGCGCTGATGGCGCCCGACGAGACCGCGACGACGGCCGTGGGGATGTCGGTGACCGGAAGCGCTCCTCCGCCCGCACGCGCGATGTCGTCGGCGACCTCGATGCGGGCGACGTCGCCGGTGGCCGAGACGATCCGGGCAGCGAGCGCGGTGGCGGCTTCTCGGCAAAGCTCAATATCCATGGTGAGCATGCGCAGCGTGGGGATCTCGCGCATCGCACGCTCTTCGTCGAGGTAGGCACGCAAGGTGGCCTCGAGCGCCGCGAGCGTCATCTTGTCGAGCCGCAGCGCCCGGGCAAGCGGGTGCTTCTTGAGGCGCGCGATCGTGGCGTGGCGGCCCACCAGAATGCCGGCCTGCGGGCCGCCCAGCAGTTTGTCGCCGCTGCAGGTGACCACCGCGGCGCCTTGCGCCACGCTCTCGCTGACCGTGGGCTCGTGGGGCAGGCCGTAGCGTCGCAGATCGACAAGCACGCCGGAGCCCTGGTCCTCCATGACCGGCACGCCGTGCGGAGCGCCCAGTTCGACCAGCTCGCGCACGTCGACCTCGGCGGTGAAGCCAACCAC
>CAYXQU010000301.1:0-2540 GCA_964467305.1 uncultured Eubacteriales bacterium | reverse complement strand
CGAAGAGGTCTGACACGACTCCGCGAGCGCTCACGACACGACGGCGCTCGTCCCTTGACTCCATGGGCCTTCGGTGAGTCAATGAGCCGGTGATGCGCCGGACTCGGCCGTTCCCGGCCCACGGCGCGCGAGGGGGATGCGGCGCCCACCGCCGCTGTCACAAGGAGGATCCCGTGCGCAGACGCCTATCATCACTCATCGTGGCCGTGCTCGCTGCCGTCCTGCTGCTACCCGCTGCGGTGCAGGCGATCAGCTACGACCAGGCGGTCGACAGACTCGTCCGTGCGGGGTACCCGCAGAGGATCGTCAGGGACATCTCCGGAATGGGCACGTCGAAGAAGCTGGGTTTCCGCATCGCGGGAAGCCCGGCCGACAACGCCGCGGCCCGATACATCGCCCGCCAGTTGAAGGTCATGGGGCTGCGCAACGTGCGCCTTGAGAGAGTACCGCTGGACGTGTGGGACTACCGCAGCGCCAGCGTCACCGTGAGCGGCGCCACGTTCGCGCGGCCGGTCAAGTACACCGCCTCCCCGTTCGGTGGGGCACGTGGCACCGGCGGCATGCCCGTCACTGCCCAGATCGTCTATGTCGGCACCGGCACCGAAGCCGAGTTCGACGCGGCCGGCGACGTGAGCGGCAAGCTGGTACTGATCGACCTCGACGGCTACAACTGGTGGATGAACTTCCCGCAGATGCTCGCCGGTGAGCGCGGCGCCATCGGTGTGGTCATGACCCATGCCCCCGAGAACCTGCCTGCGGCCGGCGAGTATTTCACCGCCGACGATGCCCTCGGCAGCTTCGACGCCGAGAGCGATTTCGACGCGCCACCCATGGTCTACATCGCCCGCCGCGACGGCGCCGCCCTGCGGGCCGCCTGCCAGAGCGGCATCGTCAGCGCGACGCTCAAGGCCGACATCCGCATCCGGCTCGAGGAGGACGGCGGCTACGGCTACAACGTCGTCGGCATGATCCCCGGCACCACCAACCGCTCGCAGATGGTGCTCTTCTCCTCGCACCACGACGCCTGGTTCAGAGGCGTCGAGGACGACACCAGCGCGGTGGCCACGGAGCTCACCATCGCCAAGGCGATGAAGATGAGTCGGCTCAAGCCGAAGAAGACCGTTGTCTTCCTCTTCACCACCGCCGAGGAGTTCGGCACGACCAATTCCTGGTACGACTGGCTCATCGGCGCCTATCACTTCATCGACAAGGCGCATCCGGATTGGGCCGGACGCATCGCCGGTCAGATCAACCTCGAGTGGCAGGGCCTCAAGAAGACCCCGTTCCAGATCCGCTGCAACCCCGAGATGGCGCCCTACATCGAGAGCGTCGTGGAGGACCCCGCCAACGCGTCGCTGGTCCCGTACGGTCTGGACAGTGGCGGCGTGAGGCGTGACGTGTGGACCTGGAACGATCAGTGGCCGTTCACGGCCAAGGGCGTGCCGAGCGTCTACTTCGTGAACAAGGACGACGCCGGCACGTACCGTGGCGCCTGGTATCACACCAACCACGACGATCTCTCGCTGATCGACTGGAAGTACATCGGCTCGAGCGCCAAGCTCTACCGGCGTGTCCACAGGGGTCTCGACCAGGGCATCCTGCCCTACAGCTTCGAAGCCCGAGCGGCTGCGCTCGCGGACAACGTCGACGACGACGAACTCGCCCAGGCAGGTGCGGACAAGGCAGCGATCTCCCGGCTTCGGGCAACCATCGACCACTTCACCACGGCCGCCTCTGACTGGGAGGCCCGCAAGGGTCTTGTGCACCCTGGCCAGGCTGGGCTGGTGAACGCTCGCCTCATGGAAGCCGAGCGCATCATCAACAGCAGCATGACGGCACTCGACCAGTGGGAAGGCGCCTGCTATCCACACAGCCAGGTGCTCGACGACGTCAACAACCTGAACGACACCATCGATGCGCTCGGCGCCACGCCGGCCGACCCCGACGCGGCGATGGAGGCGCTGTACGACGTCGGCCCCTTCTGGTACGGAGACATGTTCGGAAAGCGCGTGTATCAGCGCCAGCTGGTCCGTCAGAGGCCGGACTACTACCGCGTCAACTGGGGTGGTCTCGGCCATCTGGAGTGGTGTCCCGACATCTACGATCAATACAAGGCGATCGGCGAGGGAGAGTACGCGAACGTCATCGCCGATCTGGAACCCATGCGCGATGCGCTGCTCGACGACCTGGACACCCGCCTTGCCGCGATGTCCACGAGTCTCGCAAGTGCGGCGGCCGCACTGCGCTCCGTCACGCCGTTCACGGCGCCCGGGCGCTGAGCGCGAGCCGGGCGCACCGGTCCAGAAGGACCATGCCGACCGCACACCGATGCGGAGGGCGCGGCGGGCCACCCGGCCCGCCGCGCCCTCCGCGCCGACCTCGCGACGGATCCGCCGCGCGGACCGTGGTGTCGGCCGCACGGCAGGACCGATGACAGACCCCGGGGCTCCGCAGCAGATCCCCCGTCCCGCCCGGATCCGGCACTTCCAGTGCCGCCTCCTCGCCTGGTACGCGGAGAACGGGCGCGACCTGCCGTGGCG
>CAYXQU010000300.1:0-2543 GCA_964467305.1 uncultured Eubacteriales bacterium | reverse complement strand
GTAGACCTCATCTTTGCGAGCCCAGCACGGAGAGACGTAGACCACGGCGACGTCGCTGGGATAGAGCTCCCGGATCAGGCGCGCCTGAGCGATGTAGGGCGGCGCGAGGGCCACGAGGGCTTCGGTCAGCTGAGGGTGGAAGCGGCGGACCCACTCTACGGCGACCGGGCAGGTCGAACGCAGCCGCGGCATGTCCGAACCGTCACGGTCGTGCACGATCTCGTAAGCGGCGGCCACCATCTCTTCGCCCAAGACCGTGGTCTCGATTCCCGAGAAACCCAGCGCGCGCAGCGCGGACTCGACCTCGAGCGTGGTGAGCGGATGGAGGGCGGCGATGTGCTCGCTTGAGAGCAGCGCGACGACCGGGCGATCTGCTGCCAGCAGCTCACGTACGCGGCCCAGATCGTCTCGGACGACGTGGCTCGCACGGGGGCACTCGGCGACACATGCACCGCACTTCACGCAGCGCTCGGCGATGATCTCGACGTGGTCGTCGACGACGCGCAGCGCATGCGCCGGACAGTGCCTGACGCACGCCCAACAACCCGCGCACTCCTGCGCGCTCTGGACGAACAGGGGTAGTACGGGCCTTTGAACCCGAGTGCGTCTGATATCCCTGTCTACCTGCGACAACCGTGCCCCCCGGCATCCGAATGCCCCTATAGTACCTCGCTCACCCGCATTCGCCTAAGGGCACTGGCCAGCGGCAGGCCGAGCGCGTACATCACGACCGCCTGACCGATTCCCACGGTGACGACGCCGAACAGGTACATGAGCACCCACGATCCCTGAAGATCGATGCCCAGCAAGGGGATCTGATACGTCCCCATCAGCCCAAGGCTCTTGAGAATCAGCGGCAGGTAGGCGGGGACGATGAGCGCGTTGCTCAACACCGGACCCAGCAACGCGATCGCGGGCCGTCCTTTGAACCTCCACGTCCACGCGGCACCCAGCAGGGTCCCCAGCGAGCCGAAGATGACATCGAGTATGGCCAACGGGCTGCCGCCAAGCGCGAGGTTGTAGAGGTTGGCGACGACCGAGCCCACGGTGAGGCCGGGGATCGCCGCCGGCGTGAACAGCGCAGCCACCGTGAGCGCCTCGCTCACCCTGAACTGCACCGGCCCCCACGCGAGCACGCCCATGAGCTGCCCGGTGAGTATCGTCGCGGCGCCGTACACGGCGGCGATGACTCCGGCATGGGCCACGTAACGCGCTTTGCTCACGGGGGGACTCCGAGCTGCGAGGGGACTGCGGTCACACCAGGGCGGGTGACCCCGGCGCGACGGATTCTAGCACTTCGACCAGGGGTGGCTACGCGGGCAGCGCCGGACGCAGTCCGTCGTCGGTGAGTTCGGTAGCGGCGGCAGCGCCGAGACCGGCCGCGATCTGCTCGGTGACCACACTCGAAAGTGCCCTCGCGACCTCGGGATCGAACAGGCGCCCGGCCGCTTCGGCGATCTGGTCGCACGCGTCAAGCGGTGTCTGTCGGCGCTCCTTGGCGCTTGATGCGGTGAGCTCGTCGTAGGCGTCGGCCACCCGCAGCACCCGCGACAACACGGGAATCTCGGTGCCGGACAGACCGTGAGGATATCCGCTTCCGTCCCAGTTCTCGTGGTGGTGGAGCACCACCGGGGTGAGCGACTCGAGGAACTCGATCTGTTCGACGATGGTGGGGGCGGCGTCGGCGCGACTGGCGGCGGCAAGCAGTTCTGCAGGCGTCAGGGTCGGCGTCGAGAGCGTCACCGTGCCAGGCAGTCCCGCCTGGCCCATGTCATGCAGTAGCCCGGCGATACGCAGGCGCTCGGTCTGGGCGACCCCCAGGCCCATCTGCTCACCTATCAGCACGGCGTACTCCATGACCTTGCCGGCGTGCACCACCGCTCGCCCGCTTTGGGAGTGTGCGGAAAGTGTCGCCGAAAGCGCCTCGATGGTGGATGCGTAGTCATCGCGCACGCGTGCGAACAGGGCCGATCGGCCGAACGCCGGTCCACCGTGCGCCGCGAATCCCTCGAGAAGTGCGCGGTCTTGCGCACTGTAGCTTCCACCGTCAGCTCGGGCGACGAAGAGCCAGCCCACATCGAGCAGACCGTGCCCGATCTCCACCGACGACAGCGCCCACGCTCCGGGAGACGAGACGGGCCCGGAGTCAACCAACCCACCGCCTTCGGAGAAGCTCACCTCGGCGAACGGGTCGGTGGAGCAGTCGCGGCCGGTCACATCGCTCAGCAGCGTGTCGAGTGTGGCGGATTCGACCGCAGTCGACACGACCAGGTCGACGCGGTCGACCCCCCAGCCGCTCAGCACCACGCCGGCGACATCGTAGTCGAAGGTGCGCCGGATCTCTTCTAGCAGCAGCGTGGCGACCCCGGTGGCCTCGGTCTGCCCGCCCAGCTGCGATGCCAGGCCGTTCAGGCGCGTGTAACCGCTCATCGCCCGTTCGACCGCCACCCGCTCGGACTCGCGCTCCAGCGCTATCGCAGCGAACTGCGCGAAACGCGCGACCCGCGTCAGCCGCTCTGCGGGCGCTGGCACGGTCGCCACGT
>CAYXQU010000299.1:0-2549 GCA_964467305.1 uncultured Eubacteriales bacterium | reverse complement strand
CGTTTTACCTGTAAGGACCCGTGACCCGTCGACAGGACCGGATGCGATGCCCTCGACCACCCTTGAGGAGTACCTCGAGACCATCTACAAGCTCGCCGTGGAAGGTATCGTGCGGCCCACCCAGATCGCCGAGGCGATGGGGGTGTCGGGACCCACGGTCACCGCTACCCTCAAGCGCCTTGAGGCCCATGGGCTTGTCACCAGAGATGGCACCACGGTGGTGCTCACCGAAGAGGGCCTTGCCCGCTCGGTCGAGATCGTGCGCAAGCATCGAATCGCCGAGAGGTTCCTCGTTGATGTCTTAGGCCTTGACTGGGAGGCGGCGCACGAGGATGCGTGCCTGCTTGAGCACGCACTGTCTCCGCGGGTGCTCGAGGCTCTCGAGGCATATCTGGGGGATCCCACCGTCTGCCCGCATGGTCATCCGATCCCGTCGGCCGATGGCTCGGTGGCGACCACCGTGGGGGAGTCGCTCGACCGTATCGAGCCGGGCTTCTCGGCAACGGTCCTTCGGGTCGCCGAGGACGAGGCGCTTCTGGGCTACCTGGGCGAGGTAGGGCTCAAGCCCGGGGCCCGCGTGCACGTCGTGGCGCTCGAGCCGTTCGAGGGGCCGCTCACCGTTGAGATCGGGGGCTCGACCCGCGCGCTCGCACGCGATGTCGCCCATTTCGTGACAGTGGGCGACATCAGCTTGGGCTAGTCGCACCGCCGGCGTTCCAAGATCACCGCTATCGTGTCAGAACCCTCGCTTACCATCACGTTGCTTGCGAATACGAACATATGTTCGTATATTCTGCTGGCGGGAGTTTTGGTCTCCCGTCTCAGCCAACGTATGGAGCATGGGAGGTGACATGGGCCGGAACTCTGCGATCAAGCGCTATGACGCCACACCCGAAGGCCAGCCCATGGAGCTGTTCGATACCAAGCGCTCTCGGCTTCCGGTCATCGTCGAGCTGCTCAGGAGCCCTTGGCTCATCCGCGCATCGGAGTTGTCGGGCCATGAAGGGGTATCGGCCGCCCGGCGCGTGAGCGAAGAACTCTCGGTGGAGTGGGATCCGGTGCGCCAGTGCCCCCTGTCGTTCCAGCGGGCCGGTCGACACTACCGGGTCGATGCCATCATCCAGGTGTGGGCCACCGAGAAGAGCTGGTGGGATCCTCGGAAGCGTGTCGCGAGACGCTTCTTCAGGGTGTTGTCGCGCGGCGGCATATACGATCTGGCGTTTGACCGCAGCAGCCGTTCATGGCTGCTCGTGGGCGTCCACGACTAGACGCCGAGAAAGCCAGCAGCCATGTCATCGGGATTCGTGCATCTGCACACACACTCGAACTTCAGTTTCATGGACGGGGCGTGTCCGCTTGAGGCTATGGTCGAGCGCGCGGTGCGTCTTGAGATGCCCGCCCTCGCACTCACGGATCACCAAGGGCTCTCGGGGGCGATCCGCTTCTACAAAGCGTGCCGCAAGGTGGGTGTCGCCCCGATCATCGGGTGTGAGGTCGTAGTGGAGACCGCAGGGCTGTGTGCGCACGAGGACGAGCTGCCTCCGGATGCGAGGCTCTCCATCCCGGCGCCTGTCGGCTACAGCAGGGCCTCGGCTGCCGGTTTCCATCTCACGCTTCTTGCCAGAGACTTCGAGGGCTACCGCAACCTGTGCCGGCTGCTGTCACGGACACATCTCAGGGGACCGCAGGTGCCCAGCGTGGTGAGGCTGCACGATCTTGAGGAGTTCGGCGGAGGTATTCTCGGCTTGTCGGGTTGTTCGTGTGGTGAGGCGGCGCTGTCGATCGCCAGTGCCAAACCGGGCAGAGCTCGGACGGCACTGGCCCGACTCGCGCGTTGTTTTCAGCCGGGTGCGTTCTACGTCGAACTCGTGCATTCGATGACCGCCGAGGCGCCGCGCATCGTGAGCGGACTTGTCTCGGCCGCAGACGCGCTGGAACTTCCCGTGGTGGCCACGAACAACGTCCACTACCTCACGTCCGCCGACCATCGGCTACACGACGTCCTTGCGAGTGCCGGTGCCCGGCGTTCTTTGCCCGGCCCCTACGACCGCCCCAACGCCGAGCTGTGGTTCAAACCGGGGGCGGCGATGCGGCAGCTGTTCAACGGAGTGGAGCGTGCATGCGACGCCACGCTCGAGATCTCCTCGGCGTGTGCCGGCTTCGAGTTGCCTTTAGGCAGGTTCCACTTCCCGGGAGCCGATATCCCCGCTGGAGAAACGCCCTACTCGGTGCTTGCCAAAGAGTCCTGGCGCGGAGTCGAACGGCGCTACAGCCCTATGGTTCCTGAGGCGATCAGGCGCCTCCAGCACGAGCTTGCGCTCATCGACGAGATGGGGTTTCCCGAGTACTTCCTGGTGGTCAAGGAGATCGTCGATTTCGCAAGAAGCAACGGTATCAGGTGCTCGGGAAGGGGGAGTGCCGGCGACAGTATCGTCAGCTATGCCTTGGGGATAACCGACGCCGACCCGGTTCGTCACGATCTGCTGTTCGAGCGCTTCCTCAACCCTGAACGACGGCAGATGCCCGACATCGATGTCGACTTCGACTCG
>CAYXQU010000298.1:0-2590 GCA_964467305.1 uncultured Eubacteriales bacterium | reverse complement strand
TAGGTGAACTGCGTGCACTCCATGCCGTTGAGCCATACCTCCCAGCCCAGACCCCACGCACCCAACGTAGGTGACTCCCAGTCGTCTTCGACCAAGCGGATGTCGTGCTCGGCAGGCTCGATACCGATCGCGCGCAGCGAGTCGAAGTACAGGTCGAGCACGTTGTCAGGGCTCGGCTTCAAGATCACCTGATACTGGTAGTAGTGCTGGAGGCGGTTGGGATTCTCTCCGTAGCGACCGTCAGTGGGCCGTCTGGAAGGCTGCACGTACGCTGTGCGCCACGTGTCCGGGCCAAGCGACCGCAGCGTGGTGGCGGGGTGGAACGTGCCGGCACCGACCTCGGTGTCGTAGGGCTGCAGCACCACGCAGCCTTGATCGGCCCAGTAGCGGGACAGTGCGAGGATGATGTCTTGGAAGGTCGTCGAACTCATCGGGTTGAGGCTCCCTTGAGATGTGGCGAGAGTGCCACCTCGAAACGTGCGGACATTCTACACGAAGGAGGGCCCGAGACTGCCCGGTCTCACATCATTCCCGCGTAGAAGTCGAGGGCCTTGAGCCGTGCGGGAACGTGAAACGTGATGAAGCCTCTCATCAGCACGAAGCAGTCACGGATGGCACCCGGTGGTACCTCGAGCGCCGCCACATCGCTCATGGTGGACCCCAGCAAGAGGGCCAACCACTCGCGCGCACCGGTCGCAAGCATGAGCGCGCCGGGATCGCCTGCCGCACACGACGAGCACAGGGCCCCGCCGGAGGTGTGCGAGAACGATGTCGCACCCTCCAGCTCGCCCGCGCACGCGGAGCAGCTATGCAGCTCAGGGCGGTAACCGTGCATCGCCAGGGCCTTGACCAAGAAGGCGACGACCAGCCGAGGCAACGCCTCTATGGCCGCGTCGTCCATGATGTCGAGGGTGGTCGACGCCAAGTCGAACAACCTCGGCTCCACCTGCCCTTCGACCGCTATCTTGTCAAGCAGGTCCACCACGACCGATGCAGCGGCCATCCGGTCGAGATCCTCACGCAGTGCGGCGTGGGCGCAAACCGTCCGAGCCTCGCTGACCACCTCCAGCGAGCGACCTGTGTGCATCAGCAGATCGACCACCGAGTAGGGCTCGAGTCGTCCTCCAAAACGCGAACCCGGCTTGCGCAGGCCCTTGGCCACGGCACGCACCTGGCGGCCGTCCGCGGCGAGGATCGTGACGATGACATCGGTCTCGCCCAGCTTGGTCTTGCGTAGTACCAGCGCTTTCAGCGGATAGCTGGCCATGGGTGCCTCACGTCTTGCTCACTGCGACGATCTGGCCTGGGCGACGATCTCAAGCCCCGAAGACGTGCCGATACGATCCGCACCCGCCTCGATCATCGCCACGACGTCTGAGTAGGTGCGGATACCGCCGGACGCCTTGACGCCGAGCGCGGTGCCCACCGTAGCTCGCATGATCTCGATATCGCGGACGCTGGCGCCTCGGGGGCCGAACCCGGTCGACGTCTTGACGTAGGCTGCGCCTGCGCTTGCTGCGATCTCACTCGCAGCCGCGATCTGGGTCTCGTCGAGATAGCCGGTCTCGAGAATCACCTTCACGATGCCTTGGCCGTTGGACTCCTCGGCCACGGCGAGCACAACCGCTTCGATGTCCGCACGCACGTAGTCACTCTCGCCACCCAGGAACGCCGCGACGTTCATCACCATGTCGACTTCCGAGCAGCCCACGTTGACCAGTTGGACCGCCTCTTCGACCTTGGTCTCGGTAAGCGCATAGCCAAGCGGAAAGCCGCACACCGAGCAGACCTTCGTGCGCGTGCCGGCGAGGTGTTCTGCGGCGAGCGGAACCAGAAACGGTGAGACACACAGCGAGGCGAACCCCGCGTCGCGAGAACCTTCCATCCAGGCAGCCGCCTCGGAGAAGCCCGCAGTGGGTTTGAGCAGCGTCTGGTCGAGAGAGGCAGCCAATGCCGCGATGTCCATCGAGTTCATACTAGGCCCCGTCCCCGTATCCGAACCGCCTGATCTGAGAGCCATCGCGGCGCCAGTCCTTCTTCACCTTCACCGTCAGGTCGAGATGGACTCTGGTCCCCAAGAGCCGCTCCAGATCCTGCCGGGCCTCGGTGCCGATGCGCTTGATGGACTCGCCACCCTTCCCGATGATGATGCCCTTCTGAGACGACCGCTCCACGTAGATGACCGCCCATATCCGGGTCAGATCACCCCCGGGGTCGGCCACCATGTCCTCCACGGCCACCCCAACCGCATGCGGAACCTCATCGAAAGTGGTGCGCAGGATCTTCTCTCGGATGAACTCCGCGACCATCACCTCGACAGGCTGGTCGGAAGGCATGCCGCGCGGGAACCACCGTGGGCCGACGGGCAGGTAGTGGACGACGGCCTCGTAGAAGCCCTCGAGGTTGAACCCTTCGACTGCGGAGAGCACGACCACCTGATCGAACGGGGCAAGTGAGCGCGCGATCGCGAGCTGCCGCTCGACTTGTGATTCGTTGGCGATGTCGGCCTTCGTCAGGACCAGCACCTTTTTGGCCTTCCTCGCACGCGTCAGGTGCTCGGCCACCCAGCGGTCTCCGCCGCCCACCGGCT
>CAYXQU010000297.1:0-2608 GCA_964467305.1 uncultured Eubacteriales bacterium | reverse complement strand
GTGTCAGGCGGTGCCACCGGCACGGCGAGCACCACTTTGGCCGCCCCCTGGCGGTGCAGCCACCCGACCGTCGCCCGGGCGGTCAGCCCCGTGGCCAGCCCGTCGTCGACCAGCAAGACGGTCCTGTCCCTCAGGTCGAGTGCCTGCCGTTCGCCTCGCCACCGCGCCAGCTGCGCGTGCACCTTCTCGAAAGCGGCTCCCGAAAGCTCCCTCACCTCCCGCGCCGAGTAACCCGCCCGCGGGTTCACAACCACTTCGCCGTCGGCGGCGACAGCGCCTATCGCAAACTCCTGGTTGCCCGGGGCACCCACTTTCGCCGAGACCGCCACGTCAAGCGGCGCTCGAAGCGCTTGCGCGACCTTCTCGGCGACGATGACGCCCCCTCTTGGTATCCCGAGCACGATCAGGGTCGGGTCATCCCGAAAAGCGGCGAGCAGCCTGGCGAGTCTCTCGCCTGCATCTGCACGATTCGCGAACATGGTAACCACCCCCACTGACATCGATACCCGCCACGCCGCATCGCCTACGATGTCAGACCCAGCGATTACCGTACGTTCGTCGGGGGATGCATGACGTACACTCGACTCGGCCCGCGGGTTGGGCCAACGGATACGGACACGCTGCTTACGTTCGCTGTGGGGGAAGAATGGTCAACGCACTCATCTGGGTACTGCTGCTGATCGGCCTCGTCAACGCGGCTTTGCTCGCGGTGATGCTCTTCAGGTCCTCCGCGGGATCGAAGAGCGAAGACGTTCTCCGAGAAGAACTGCGGGCCAGCCGAGAAGAAGCGGCGCGCGCGGCGCGCGAATCCCGAGAAGAACTCAACTCCGCACTCGCTGCTGCGAACACGACCATCTCGGCGAACCTGACCTCACTGGGCGAGATGCAGCGCACTCAGCTCGACACCGTGGGCAGGCAGCTCAAGGAACTTGGCGAGTCGAACACCGCTTCGCTCGAACGCGTGCGCACAACCGTCGATTCGCGGGTCAAGGAGCTCCAGGACGGCAACGAGAAGAAGCTCGAGGAGATGCGCAAGACCGTCGACGAGAAGCTGCACGACACGCTCGAAAAGCGGCTGGGTGAGTCGTTCAAGCTGGTCAGCGATCGCCTCGAGGCGGTGCAGCGCGGATTGGGCGAGATGCAGAACCTGGCCACCGGTGTCGGTGACCTCAAGCGCGTGCTGACCAACGTGAAAGCGCGCGGGACCTGGGCCGAGGTGCAGCTCGGGGCGCTCCTTGAGCAGATCCTCACCCCCAGCCAGTTCGGCCGAAACGTCAAGACCAAGGAGGACTCGGCCGAGCTCGTGGAGTTCGCGATCCGCCTCCCCGGCCCCAAGGACGATCCGGAGGCCTGCGTGTGGCTGCCCATCGACTCGAAGTTCCCGCAAGAGGACTACTTGCGACTGCAAGATGCCGCCGAGCGAGGAGACGTCGAAGCCGTGCAGAAGACCTCGGACGCTCTGGCGCGGTCGATCAGGACCCAAGCCGAACTCATCAGTTCGAAGTACCTGTGCCCTCCGTGCACCACCGACTTCGCGATCATGTTCTTGCCAACCGAGGGGCTCTACGCCGAGGTCTTGCGGCATCCCACGCTACTCGATGAGCTACAGAACAAGCATCACGTGATGGTAGCGGGGCCCACGACCCTGGCCGCGCTACTCAACAGCCTCAGGATGGGCTTCCAGACACTCGCGATCGAGCAACAGTCCGCCGAGGTCTGGAAGGTGCTCGCCGCAGTGAAGACCGAGTTCTCGAAGTTCGGCGGCGTGCTGGACAAGGTCAAGAGGCAGCTCAACACCGCAGCGAACACCATCGGCGAGACCGAGCGACGGAGCAGGGCGATGGAGCGCAAGCTTCGCGGCGTCGAAAGCCTGCCGGAGGCCGAGGCGGCGGTCGTCCTCGAGCTGCCCGGCTTCCCAGCCACAGGAGCTGATCTCTCGGATCAGATGGACATCGACGAGGCTCTCGAATAGCGCGTAGGGCCCCTAACCTGCGACCCGTCGCCACCTGGTAGCGCGCGCTTCGATGGCATCGAGCCCCTCGTAGAGCACGACCCCCAAAATCGCCATGCCCATGATTCCCGCGAACATCTGCGGGTAGTCGATTCTGCCCCAGGCGTCCACGATGTAGTACCCGATGCCATCGGTGCCTGCGATCGACTCGGCCAAGAACAACACAGCGATGGCGGTGCCGGTCCCTATTCTCAGCGCGGTGAATATCTCGGGAAGAGCCGCGGGCAGCACCACATGCTGTGCGATCTGCCACCTCGAGGCCCCCAGTGAACGCACGGAGATCACGCTTGCCTCGGGAACGGCTCGCGCCGCATCGCGGGCGGTCACGAGTATCTGGAAGAACACGATCAGACCGATCAGCGCGATCTTCGGCGCGTTGCCCAGCCCCAACAATACGAGCAGAACCGGCAAGAAGACGACTTTCGGGATGGGATAGGTCAGGAAGACGACAGGCGCGAAAACCGCATCGACCCGTGGTGAGCGCCCCAGGGTCAGCCCTGCGGGAACCGCAAGCGCGGCTCCCAGGACCATGGCCACCACCACTCGCATCAAAGACACGAGCGCGTGCGGCGCCAGCTCGGGCAGCACCTCGAAGAA
>CAYXQU010000296.1:0-2616 GCA_964467305.1 uncultured Eubacteriales bacterium | reverse complement strand
CCCGTGTCGCGGTCGTCGCGGACATCCGCCCGCACGAATGAGGTGAAGATGCGCTCCTTGTCCTCGGGCGCCACCCCCCGCCCGGAGTCGATCACGTCGACCTCGACACGGTCGCCCCTCCTGCGTGCCTCCACCCGCACGACAGACCCTGCCTCCGAGTACTTCAACGCATTCGACAGCAGGTTGTCGAAGACCTGCCTGAGCCGCAGTTCGTCACCGACAACCACCAGATCGGGCACGCCTGGCGACATCTCCACCGAGATGCCCAGTGACTGGGCCACGGGCGTGGCGTCACGAACCGCGGCGCGCACCACCTTGTCGATCCGCGCCTCATCGAAACTGAGCGGGAGGGTGCCGCGCTCAAGCAAGGCCGTGTCCATGAGATCGGTGGCGATCACACTGAGACGGGCTGCAGCGGCCGAGATCGTCTCCACTGCCTCCTGAGAGGGTGGCTCCAGTGGACCAAGTTCACCGGACTCCAGAAGATCGGAGAACAGCGTGACGGTCGAAAGCGGGCTGCGGATCTCATGTGCGGCGACCGCCACGAAATCGGTCTTGAGGGCGGAGAGTTTCTCGATCTCCAACTTCGCCGCTTGCAAGGACGCGTATGCCTTCTCAAGCTCGTCGTACGATCCGCGCAACTCCCCTTCACGATGCCTGAGTTGACTCGCCATCCGGTTCAGGGTGTCTTGGAGCTCGCCGATCTCCCCGGAACCGCGAGCCTCGACCTCAGCATCCAGATCGCCTTCGGCGATACGAACGGCATATCGTCTGAGATCCTGTATGGGCTCGATGAACACGCGGGTGAATCGCCACGCCGACCAAGGCGCCGAGACGAACACCACCGAGACCAAGACGATGAGCGACGCGATACCCGGTGCCACCATCGCCTCCCGGATATCCACTGGCGGGTACGAGACATAGACGGTTGCGACGGTAAGCCCATCGACCACGACCGGCTGGCGGACAAGCTGGCACTTGGTCAGCACTGACCATGGCGCCGACTCCCCCGCAAGCGAGCTGATCATGCACGGCTCGGGGTCCCCGTGGGACGCGATCATCTGACCAGAAGAATCGACGACTTGGATAGTCCGGATGTCGAGCAGATCGGTCGAGCCCAGAATGCTCTCAAGCTGGGCTTGGAGCTGGGCACCCTCTTGGTCCGCGAGCAGCGGCATCAGACCGGCCGCCACCACGCTGCTCACTTCCTGGATCGTCTGCGCACGTTGCTGGGCGACGTTGAGCATCGAGAAGGTGCCTATTGTGAAGATGAGGATGAGCGCGAGTACCGCCTCACCCAAGATGAGGTTGAATGTCAGATCCCACCCCAATGACCGCTTGGCTCGTCGCGCGTTCATCGCGCCTCCGACTCATCGTCGTCCGATGACCGGTCGGGCAACCAGGAACGCAACTCGTCTGCGAAGTCGTACGCAGCAGCATCGGCGTCTATGAAACCGGTCACGCGTCCGTCGCGTGGTAGTCTCTGCCGCTGGGCCATGGACACCAGGCTCTTCCTGACAGCCGCAAGTACTTGGGGGTCAAGGTCAGTACGTGCGACGACGGGGGCCATTCCGAACTCAGGGGAGGCCGCCTCGACCTCGAACGTACCTGACGGCCAAGCCGATATCGCAGACCTGTTCACCCCCGTGCGCTGCACCCGCCCCGCGAGCAACGCCTCAAGGTTGGCATCCTGGGTGGCACCGAGCGTGATGGATTTCACCGGCCTGTCGGCTGGCTCCCGCCGGTCGCGCAGCCAGTGCGCGTACGCCTCGCTGGCAAGTGAGCCCTGTGTGACCAGCACCGTGTCACTGGCCAGTTTGGATCTCGATGTGTCTGTGGCACTCACGAGAATCGCCTGATCGAGAGACTCACCACCAACCACGGGGGTTGCCACCAGCACGGCGGCGCCGGCATCACGCAGCTCCAGGTACTCAACGACAGAGACCATGGCTACATCGACCTTCTTCTCCAGGATGTCCTCCTGCGTGTCACCGCGCGCAGTCGCATAACGCACGACTATCGGCCGACCGAGATCCCTGCCTACCTGCGCGAACGCTCTGGCATAGGTTGCCCACTCCGCCGGTCCCCCGGGCGTCCTGCCCACCCCAACCACCAGCGGTTCGGCCGAGGTCTGCGCGGAGGCCGCAGGCTGCGTATCCGCCGTCGTGGAGTAGACGCTCCAGACGAGCCACTGACCGCCCACGACGGCTACAACGCTTGCAGCCACGGCGAACACCAACAGTCGCCTTGAGAGCGAACGGTCGGGTCTGACTCCTGTGTCTGTGCGTTCGCGCGTCAACGAACCTCCTCGAAACGACTCTCGTAGGATACCGAAAACACAGGAGCCCGCTGGTGCATCGCCGCACCACGAGCCAGCTGAACACGGAATCAGGGCCGGAAACCCAAAGGTCACCGGCCCTGATTCCACATGAAGAAGTCCTCGTTACCAGAATCACAAACTCTGCACGGCTCATCAACCGGGCAAGGACGAACTACCCACCATCAAGGACGTACGGCGGAAATACCTCCCGGTGTATCGCTAGTGGTACGTACCGATGCCGCCGTGGCAGCGCAGGCACACCGCGTCGAGGTTGTTCGGACCGACCGTGACGGCGT
>CAYXQU010000295.1:0-2622 GCA_964467305.1 uncultured Eubacteriales bacterium | reverse complement strand
GGTCTCATGGGCCTCTTCGCCATCCGCAGGCGGCCTGAGCAGCGTCAGCTCGACGTCGGTGCCCTCTTTGCCGCGCACGCGCTTGACCACCTCGTCGGTGGTCCACTTGTCGCGGCTCACCTCATCGATCTTGACGAAGATGTCGCCCGCCTTGATGCCACCACGCTTGGCAGGCGTGTCGTCATAGACCTCGACGACGTAGGCGGTGCCTTCCTTCTCTCCCAGGAGCACACCTATACCGCCGAACTCGCCGGCCATGTCTTCGTTGAAGTACTCGAAGTGCTTGGAGTCGAAGTAGACGCCGTACTTATCGCCACCGCTCTCCAGAAGACCCTGAACCGCACCGGCTGTCGCGGATGTCTCGGTGGGAGGCTCGAGGGCCTCGGCCTCGAGCAGATCGCGCACTTCGCTGACGCTGCGGGCGACCGCATCGGTAGGCTCGGCGACCGCGGTGGATTCTGACTTCGCGACGGCGAAACCGCCAATGAAGCCGCCGGCTCCAATGATCGCCACAAGCGCCAAGGCTGCGGCGACCTTCAGACCTTTGCTCATCTTCTGTGTGTCCGTATTCTCGCTGTGATGGGTGGGCTTAGACCTTCAGGTACCTACTCATTGCAAGCCACGAGCCAGCAAGGCCGATAAGCGCACCCGCCAGGGTCAGCGCCACGGCGATCTGCATGGTCGCAGAGCCGGTGAGCGATACCGCCATGAACGGCAGCGCGTCTTTGAGCCGCGGCAGGACCGCAGCTTGCAGACCCACTACCGACAAGATCGCGAGCGCCGCGCCGATCAGCGCCTGGAAAAGGCCTTCGAGCATGAACGGGGTGCGGATGAACCAGTTGCTCGCACCCACGAGGCGCATGATGCCGATCTCCTTGCGGCGCGCGTAGATCGCCAGCCGGATGGTGTTGTTGATGAAGATCAGGCTCACCACAGCGAGCATCACCACGAAGACGACTTCGATGATGCGAACGATCCTCGTGAAGGCGAAGAGCTTGTTGACGATCTGCTGGCCGTACTTCAGCGAATCCTCAGGGCTGTCCGGCCTGTCCGCCACCTCGAGGAAGGTCGGGTTCTTCTTGATCTTGGCGACCATCTGCTCGACCGTGCGTGGATCCTTGAGCGTCACGTCGAGAGAGGCCGGAAGCGGATTGCCCTCCAGCTGATCGATGATCTCCGGAGACTGCTTCATGTCCTCTTTGAACTTCGCCAGCGCCTCGTCTTTGGTGGTGTAGTCGACGCCTTGAACCAACGGGTCGGCCAGCAACTGCTCTTGCAGCTCGTTGACCTGCTCGGTGGGGGCCCCGTCTTTCAAGAACACCTGGATCGTGACTTTGTCCTCGACCCCTTCGACGACACTGTTCACGATGAAGCCCGTGGCGATGAAGATGCCAACGAGCAGCAAAGACAGGTAGATCGTGATGACCGCACCAAGGCTCATCACCCAGTTGCGGCGGAAGTTCTGTACTGACTCGCGAACGAAGTACCCGACGTTAATCGACATAGCCGTACACCCCTCGGTCCTGGTCGCGGATGACGCGGCCGCCCTCAAGGGCGATGACCCTCCGACGCATGTTGTCGACCATGTCACGGTCGTGAGTTGCCACGAGCACCGTGGTTCCGGTCTTGTTGATGCGCTCAAGCAGCTTCATGATGCCCAGCGACGTCTGCGGGTCGAGGTTGCCCGTAGGCTCATCGCACAGCAGTAGTGGCGGGCGGTTCACGAACGCGCGAGCGATCGACACCCGCTGCTGCTCGCCGCCGGACAGTTCGTCCGGGTAGCTGTCGATCTTGTCCTCGAGGCCTACGAGCCTGAGCACCTCGGGGACCTGGGTGCGGATGACGTGCTTCGACTTCCCGATGACCTCGAGAGCGAAAGCGACGTTCTCGAACGACGTCTTGTTGGGGAGAAGCTTGAAGTCCTGGAAGACACAACCTATGTTGCGGCGCAGGTACGGGACCTTCCAGTTCTTGAGCTTCACGAGATCTTGGCCCGCGACGACGATCTGCCCTCGCGTGGGAAGCAGCTCGCGCAGAAGCAGCCGGATGAACGTCGACTTGCCCGATCCGGAATGGCCAACGATGAACACGAACTCGCCAGCGCCGATCTCGACGTTGCAGTCCGCGAGTGCGGGCTTCTCGGGAACGTAGAACTTGCTCACGCTGCGCAGGCTGATCATCGATGAGCCGGAACGCGGCGCAGCTATCACATTCTCTGGCGCAGCCTGAGGCTGCACATCAGTGGTTTCACTCAAGGGATGCTCCAATTCCATGCGACGATTCCCGCCGGAAAGTGTAGCAAACGTGCCGCCACACGCCGTACATGCGTTGCGTAGATGTTGTGTGGACGGGCACGATGCGACTATCCCAGCAGCTCACGGGCGGCAGCGGCGATGTGCCCTGCCGTAAGCCCGAAGTGCTCCATCAGCTCCGCGGGCTCGCCCGACGTACCGAAGCGATCGTCGATCCCCACCCGACGCGTGGGAACCGGGCAGACCTCCGAGAGAACCTCCGAGACCGCTGAGCCCATGCCGCCAAGCACACTGTGCTCCTCGCAGGTCACGATCCGCCCCGTCTTGGCCACGCTGGCAGCGAGGGTGTCCACATCGATGGGCTTGACGG
>CAYXQU010000294.1:0-2630 GCA_964467305.1 uncultured Eubacteriales bacterium | reverse complement strand
TTGCCACCCAGTATGCCGAGAAGCTCGGGCCGCTTCTGGATGTCTGCAAGATCCGGTGGGGCATCCTGACAGGTTCGACCACTGCAGCGAAGCGCCGTGAGCTCCTCAAACAGATCGCCCACGGCGAGCTGTCGGTGTTGTTCGGCACACACGCGCTGCTGGAGTCCGCGGTGGAGTTCAAGCGGCTCACGCTTGCCATCGTCGACGAGCAGCACCGGTTCGGGGTCAACCAGCGGCTGGGGCTGCGAGGCAAGGGTGTCTCGGCGGATCTTCTGGTCATGACGGCGACTCCCATACCCCGCTCACTCGCACTCACGCTCTACGGTGACCTCGCGACATCGTACCTTCGCATGCGACCCAACTCCGCCGCCGGTGTTCGGACCCATCTGGTCAAGCCGCATACCGCCACGCCGGCGCACAAGTCGGTGAGGGCGGCGGTCAAGGCGGGGCACCAGGCCTACGTCGTATGCGCGCTCGTGGACGAGAGCGACGCGATCCAGGTCAGGGCGGCCACCCGCGAGTTCGAGCGCCTGCGAAACGAGATCTTCCCCGACCTGAAGGTCGGCCTCCTCACCGGTCGCATGCGCCCCGCCGAGAAAGCCGAGGCGATGGCGCGGTTCCGCTCGGGCGAGACACAGGTGCTCGTATCGACGACCGTCATCGAAGTGGGCGTCGATGTCCCCAACGCCACGGTGATGATCATCGAGGACGCGGACCGTTTCGGCCTTGCGCAGCTGCACCAGTTGCGCGGACGGGTGGGCCGGGGCGAACATCCCGGTGAGGTGTGGCTGGTCGCCGACGCGCGTTCGGCGGAGTCGCGCCAGCGGCTTGCGGCACTCGTCGAGACGAACGACGGTTTCGAGCTGGCAGAGCGCGATTTGCGCCTGCGCGGAGAGGGGCAGGTATTGGGTGACCGGCAGCACGGTCTGGCCGGGCTGAGGATCGCGAGCCTGATCGATGACCTCTCGGTGGTGGAACTGGCCCGGGCCGATGCCTTCGCTATCGTGGCCGAGGATCCGCATCTTGAACGCCCCGAGCACGGGCCGTTGCTGCGCGAGGTCCGGCGTACGTTTGATGCGGCGTGGAAGTGGGTGAGCAGCGGATGAGGATCATCGCAGGGAGTATGCGTGGTCGGAGGCTCGCCGCCCCCAAAGGCTCCAGCACCCGGCCTACGACCGATCGGGTGCGCGAGTCACTGTTCTCAGCGCTGTCATCGATGACCGGCGCCTTCACCGGGCTCGTCGTGCTCGATGCGTTCGCCGGTAGCGGTGCGCTGGGATTCGAAGCCCTGTCGCGTGGTGCCGCTCGCGCGACGTTCGTCGAGAAGGACCCGCAGGCGGTCGTGGTCCTCAAGCGAAACATCGGGTCGCTTGGGGTTGCGGGGCAGTCCACCGTGGTGCGTGGCGATGTATTCTCGCTGGCAGACAAGGGTGCCCTGACAGGCCCGTTCTCGTTGATTCTGCTCGATGCGCCATATACACTCGACGCGGCTCGTATCTCGGTGCTTCTGGAGACACTCGTTTCGAAGGGTGGTGTGTCGCCGGGGGCGGTGTGCTCTTGGGAGCACGCGGCGAGTACCGAGACGAGTTGGCCGAGCGGGTTCGCCGTCGTGCGAACCAAGCGGTACGGTGAGACCGTTGTTGAGCTGGCCGTCTATGACACGGGGGAGTAGGGGGGGGACACGTGAAGCGCGGTATCGTGCCGGGCACCTTCGATCCTGTGACATCGGGGCATCTCGACATCATTGAGAGAGCTGCTGCGCTGTTCGACGATCTCGTCGTCGGCGTCGCCCACTCGCCCCAGAAGAATGGCGGTCCGCTGTTCTCGGCCGAGGAGCGAGTCGCTTTGCTGGCGCGTGCCACTGAGCATCTGGACAACGTATCGGTTCTGCCTTTTGATACGCTATTGGTGGATTTCGCCGAGAAACAAGGGGTTTCGGTCATCGTCAAGGGACTGAGGGCCGTCACCGACTTCGAACGCGAGTTCCAGATGGCCGCGTTGAACTGGCGTATGGACGCCGATGTCGAGACGATGTTCATCATGGCTGTGCCCGAGTACATGTATCTGAGCTCATCGGCGGTCCGCGAGATCGCCAGACACGGAGGGTCGGTGCGCGGCCTCGTGCCCGACCACGTTGCTGAAGCGCTGGAGCGCAAGCTGGGTTCACCAGCCCGTTAGGGAAGGAAGACGTCCATGGACATCATGGCACTGATCGACCGCATCGAAGAGATCGTCGACAACGCCAAGGGTATGCCGTTCACCAACCAGAAGGTGGTCGACCCCAACGGCGTGTACGACATCGTCGACGAGATCCGTGCGCAGTTCCCTGACGAACTGAAGCAGGCGCGCTGGATCGTCAAGGAACGCCAGGAGATGCTTGAGGAGGCCGAGAAGGAGGCCAACCGCATCCTTGAGGAGGCACGCGAGCGCGCTCAGGCGATCGCCAGCGAGCAAGAGGTCGTACGCCTGGCCGAGCAACAGGCGGCCGACATGATCGACAAGGCGCGCAACCAGGAACGTGAGATCCGTCTGGGTGCTGAAGACTACGCCGACGAGATGATGGCCAACCTCGAGGTCAACCTGGGCAAGCTGCTGACCGCGGTCCAGAGGGGCCGCGATCGCCTCCAGGG
>CAYXQU010000293.1:0-2636 GCA_964467305.1 uncultured Eubacteriales bacterium | reverse complement strand
CGAGTTCGCTTCGCTGGTCGATCCGGCCGATGCCGATCTGGCCGCTGACTATCTGGCGAAGAAGGGCCTGAGCGCGCGCGTTCGGCCCGATCTTGCGACAGCGGGAGGTGTCGTCGTCGCGCTCGACAACGATCGAGTCATGCGGCGAAACACTCTTGAAGACCGCCTCGACAAGTTCAGAGGCCTGGCGCAGGCCGACGTCGCGGAGATTCTGTTCACATGAGCCCCGCGGCTGTGGCCAAACCGACCAAGCAGAACAGTGGTGGCGACTACGGCTACTCCAATGCTCGAATCCGCGGCATGCGGGCGCGGCTGCTCAAGACTGAGCGGCTCGATCAGTTCCTTGGCGCGACTGAGATCCGCCAGATCATCCAGGAACTGTCGCACACGGAGATCGGTCCGTTTCTGGAGGAGACCCTGATCCAGGGACTCAATGCGCATTCGGTGGATGAGGCGCTCAAGCGCAACCTTGTGGCCACGTACCGCAAGGTGCTGGGATTCCTCAACCCCGAAGCACACTACATCTGCATCACCCTGCTGGGCAGATGGGATGTCTTCAATCTCAAGAGCGTGATCCGTGGCAAGCACATGCAGCTGAGCGCCGAGCAGATCAACGAAGGCGTTCTGCCAGTGGGGCAGCTGTCCCAGTTCGACATCGACGGGCTTCTGGCGCAAGCCGACATCCGCGCGGTCGTCGACGTGGCGACCACGTGGGAGCTTCCGCAGGCACCCGCACTCAGGGACGGCTACCACGTCTACCAGCAGACCGGGGACCTGGCCGATCTCGAACTCGCGCTGGACCGCTACTACGCCCAGTGGGCGACGCAGCGGCTGTCGCGAAAAGGCAAGAACTTCGCCATCGCTCGCTCGATCCTCAATCGGCAGGTCGACATCCTCAACCTTGTCATGGTGTTTCGGGCAGCGCGCGAGAACCTTGCCCCCGAGCAAGCGCAGGATTACTTCCTGCTGGGTGGTTCGGAGTTGAGCCTCGAAATGTTCCAGCGCCTTGCGGCCTTGTCGGATGTCGATGAGATCCTCGACGGGTTGCGGGGCACCCGCTACGGCAAGCTGCTCGATGAAACGGCGCCGCGGTATCTCGAGACATTGTCGGTTTCGGTATTCGAGCGTGCACTCGAGGACCAGTTCGTGCGCGGTGTACTGGCGCTCGCGAGCTCCGACCCGTTGGGCATCGGGATACCCATCGCGTATCTGTGGGGCAAGCTCAACGAGGTGACGAACCTTCGCATCATCGTGAAGGGCGTGGCCGTAGGCATGCCGGCCGATCGCACGAGGAGGGAGCTGATCCTTGTATAAGCTCATCGTCCTCACCGATCCCGACAACGCCGACGGGTTCCGTCTCGCAGGCGTCGACGTGTACGTCGTCGAGTCGGACGAAGAAGTGAGAGTGCGGCTCAACCACCTGCTCGACGAAGAGGCGAGCGGGATCATAGCGGTCAACGAGCAGATGATGGCCGCGATCGATGAACGTACCCAAAGGAAGATCGACTCGATCTACCGGCCGCTCGTGATCTCCCTCCCGCTCAAGGAGAAGCTCACGTTCGGCGACGACCACCGTGCCTACCTGGCAAGGCTCATTCGACGGGCCATCGGATTCGACATCACATTGAGGCGAGGCTAGATGATTGCCGGAACGATTCTCAAGATCACGGGCCCGGTCGCCGTTGCGACGGGGATGATCGGTGCCCGCATGTACGACATCGTCCGCGTTGGCGAGGAAGGCCTCATGGGCGAGGTCATCCGCCTCGAGGGCGACACGGCGACCATTCAGGTCTACGAGGACACCTCGGGACTGAAGGTGGGGGAGCTGGTCGAGTCGACCGAAGGCCCCCTCATGGTCGAGCTGGGTCCGGGTCTGCTCACGTCGATCTACGACGGCGTTCAGCGTCCGCTTCCCGTGATCGCCGATCAAAGCGGTGACTTCATCGAGCGCGGTACCGTTGCGTCCGCCCTCGACCGGGAGAAGAAGTGGAGCTTCACGCCTTTGGTCAAGGTGGGCGACGAGGTCGGCCCCGGTGATGTGGTGGGCGAGGTGCCCGAGGGCCAGACCATCGTGCATCGCGTGATGGTCCCGCCAACGGCCAAGCCCGGCAAGCTCGCGAAGGTCGTCTCGGCGGGCGAGTACACCGTCGATGACGTGGTGGCGGTGCTCGAGGACGGCACCGAAGTGGGCATGAGCCAGAAGTGGCCGGTCCGCCAGGGGCGTCCGTACCTGCGAAAGATGGATCCCACCACCCCGTTCACCACGGGCATGCGCATCCTGGACACGTTCTTCCCCATCGCCTTGGGCGGCAACGCGATCATCCCGGGCGGCTTCGGGACGGGCAAGACGGTCACGCAGCAGTCACTTGCCAAGTGGGCCGACGTCGACGTCATCGTCTACATCGGTTGCGGCGAGCGCGGCAACGAGATGACCGAGGTCCTCACCGAGTTCCCGCACCTCGACGACCCGCGCAACAACGCGCCGCTCATGGACCGCACGGTACTCGTGGCCAACACCTCGAACATGCCGGTGGCCGCACGCGAGGCCTCGATCTACGTAGGCGCGACTCTTGCCGAGTTCTACCGCGACATGGGCTACAACGTCGCGATGATGGCCGACTCGACGTCGCGCTGGG
>CAYXQU010000292.1:0-2637 GCA_964467305.1 uncultured Eubacteriales bacterium | reverse complement strand
GGTCTTGAGATTCTGTGCGCCGCACAGAAGGGCTCCCGGTGTAGCCAGTCTCCCCCACTTGCCGACGCACTGCCGACCCCATCGGAGAGGCACTCGGGCTCGCGCCACTAGGTAGAGGGCACGAGCTCCGGTTCCGCAGCCTCACGATTGCCGGCCTTCACTCGGCCCGGCCTCCCGTCATTCTGAGTCTATCCGTACCGAGGCTGGCGTCTGCGTGGCAGTGGCTGGCTCCAGTCTCGGAATCGGAGCTGCACACGATACGCAATCGTGTTCGCGCCCCGAGCTCCTCTCGCCCCCACCGACACGACGACCGTAGCTAACCCCCCGCTGCATGTGGCCTGAAGCAGCTCGTCGCGCCGGCGAGTTCACCCGAATCGGGTGAGGACGGGGGCATCGTGCGGTCAATAGAGTCCTCCTCGACAGAACCCGCAGCGCCTCACGAGGTGAAGCAAGCGGGCGCCGCAACGGCGCGGGCTCTTGCTGCATCTCGGTTTGGTAGTACGTTGAGCGGGTGGAGTGCTTATTGGCCGGGACCGCAGCGGGGTGCGGTCCGTGCAAAGGGCACGGCCCGGCGGGCCACAAGGAGGGGGTATCGTCATGAAGAGACTCATCTGCGCTGCACCCGTCTTGGTCCTGACCCTCCTCCTACTCACGGCCTTCTGCCCGGTCGCAGTCGCTTCGGGCGACTCAACGCCCGACGGCAGCTGGTCCTGGCAGCTGGCTGGTTCGGGAAGCAGCCTCGCCGCCGTGGCATGCAGCGACGCCTCTCACGCCTGGGCGGTGGGACGGGGCGGGACGATCCTCGCGACGAGCGACGGCGGCGCCACGTGGGTGAGTCAGGACGCCGGGACCAGCGACGATCTCGTCGGCGTCTCCTTCCCCGACGCGACGCACGGATGGGCCGTCGGCCCCTACTACTTCATCCTCGTCACGAGCGACGGCGGCCTCTCGTGGTCGAAGCAGGACCCGACGTCGGCCCTCCCCAACGGTCACATTGTGACCGGGGTGAAGTTCGTCGATGCCCTGCACGGTTGGATCGTGGGCTGCGTGGGGCACATCTCGGGCGAGGACGAGGGCTTCATCATCGCCACGAGCGATGGCGGAGCGCACTGGTCAAGCCAGCTCTCCAGGGCGCCGGGTGCGCTCAGAGCCGTCGACTTCGCCGACGTCAATCACGGCATCGCCGTCGGCCACGGGATCATCTACCGGACCACCGATGGCGGCGTACACTGGCTCCCGACGTCGGCTCCCGCGTCCGATTGGCGCCTGTACAGCGGTGTCTCCTACCCCGATGCCTCTCATGCTTGGGCCACAACCGAGCAGCACATCATCGCCAGTCGGGACGGCGGCGAGTCCTGGAAGGTCCAGCACGGCACTTACACCGCTGTGACCCAGAGCGTGTCGTTCGCCGATAGCCTGCACGGCTGCACCCTGGGGCTCTGCACGAAGGACGGCGGAGCCACCTGGCACAAGTACAACGCCGACGTCGCGCCGTGGACGCCGTTGTCGGCGGTCGTGCTCGCGGACGCCTCACACGGATGGGCGGTCGGCGGGAACAAGTTCTCGTCGGACGACCCGTACCAGCTCATTCTGGCGACCGCGACGGGAGGCTTTGGGACCGCGCCGACCACGCGGCTCGCCTCACCGCTGTGGCAGAACGGCGGCGCGACTCACATCGCGACGTGGAAGCTCGTGGCGACCCCCGATCCCAGCGTGGGCAGCGTGCTGCGGACCGAGTATCAGTTCGACTCACTCGACGTGCATGGAGAGTGGAGCGTCGGAACCAAGCCGACCCTCCCGGCGCCGAGCGACCACAGTGGCGACGGCTGGCGCCGTCTGTACTTCCGCTCAGTCGGGGGCAACGGCGCGATCGAGGCGTACAACTGGGCGACCACCGGCATCGGCATCGACACCCGCAGGCCGACGACTGCAGCGCCCTCACGGGCAAGCGTCGTGCGCAACAAGACGGCGATCCTCAAGTACAGGCTCGCGGACATCGCCCCCAACGGCGGGACCGCGAAGGTCACCATCAAGATCAGGAACCGTGCGGGCAAGGTGGTGAAGACCCTGCCGCTCGGCATCAAGAGCGTGAACGCGAGTTTCTCGGCGAAGTACAGGTGCACGCTCGCGAAGGGAACCTACCGCTTCTACGTCTACGCCGTGGACACGGCCGGCAACACGCAGAGCAAGGTGGGCTCCAACAGGCTCACGGTGAAGTGAGGCAGCGCCGGCTCGACTGAGGACGTGCCAGCAGGACATGAGGAGAGGCGTCAGAGGCCCGCTGCACTCACGGGCAGCGGGCCTCTGGCTGCGCAGACTCGGCCAGTGCCCGGAGGTCAGACGGCCCCCTTGTATGCCAACAATCTTGCCAACATGCCCATACGACACAGTGGAGATTGCGACACTGTATGGGGCTGTGTGGAGACTAGGAGGGCACCTCAGGCACGGTCGGGGCCGACTGAGAATCGTGTCGCGGCCCTGTGACCGGCGCGCCGGTCTGCTGGAGGTTGAGAAGTTCTGCCACATCGGAAGTTCTGTGCGCGGGAGCGTACGACAGGAAATCGTCAAGTGCAGGGAAGTTGTTGGAGGCGGCGATCGGAGTTGAACCGATGATGGAGGTTTTGCAGACCTCTGCCT
>CAYXQU010000291.1:0-2656 GCA_964467305.1 uncultured Eubacteriales bacterium | reverse complement strand
CTAGGTTCCCGGGCCAGGCATCCCTAATTTGTTGCCGCGAGAGCGCAGTCCCGGACTGCAACCGGATGAACAGGTCGCGGACCTCGTCGGCATTGGTCTCCGGTTGGACCATGAAGACGGTGAACTCCGTCTTGAGTAAACGCTCGCTGAGCTCCGAGGTAAGGTCATCGAAGACCTTCCCCGCCCAAGGTGCGGGCTCGTCCTGCACGCTCTTCGGGATCCGCAGCTTGGAATGCCCGCGGACTTCAAGCAGAGGGTACTTTCCCGTGATGTAGTCGGCCATGGCCAGGAGGCGCTGCTGACCGTCAACGATCTCCCACTTCTTGGACGGAGCTCCGCCGAGGCCGGCTGACTCGATCTCCAAGAGGAAGAGAGCCGGCAGGGGGTAGCCGCGCATGATGGAATCTATGAACTTCTTCTTCTGGACCGGGTTCCACGCAGCGCCACGCTGATACTCGGGGTTCCGCACGAGAGACCCACCTCTGAACGCCTCGGCCAGCTGCTCCACACTGAACTTGCGCTCCTCAAACCGCATCCGCTTCCCTCCATCGCCCGGTCATGAGAATTCCGAACCCGGTGCTTCTTCCTGGGGCTCCGACGGTCTTCCAAGAGGCATGGCTATCGCCCCGCACGGTCAAGGTTCAGTTTCAGCAAGCGCTCAAGCACCTCGTCGTCTGCGAGCGGATACGACCATCCGTAAGCCACATGGACCGCGCGATCGAGCCGCTCGTGCGCCTGCGACAGCCATGTGGGCGGTGAGTTGTAGAGATTGGTCAGTGTGCGCTTGGCGAGCTCGCTGTCGGGCAGCCCGGGCGGGTTCTGCCAGCCCATGCGTAGATCGTTCAACTGCTTGGCGGCATCCGCCACGCTCTGCGTCTCGTCCGCCGTTGGGTCGTCAGGAAACGGGAACGTCTCGAAGGTCGAGGTCGGCGTTTAGCGGAAGCCCGATTCCACCTCTCGTAGCTGCGTGCCAAGGCCCCTTGCCCACAACTCGTGCGGACGGGAGTGCAGCACGCCGAAGAAGTAGTCATCGTTACGCGCGAAGACGATGACCTGGCTGTCCGGAAGCGTGCTCTCCGGTAGGAACCCGAAGATGCGGTGCTTGGTGACACGCGGCGTGCCGAGATAGCGCTCAAGTCCGACAAAGGCCTTCCGCATCTCGGTTCTCGGCTCAACGTGAAGCCACCATCGCTCAGCGTACGCGGCTCGATTGTTCCTGATCCTGACGGGCATCACGTGCTCCCGCACGTACTCGAACGGCCCCTCATACAGAGCAGCCTCATCCATCGCCATGTCGGTGCCGAAATCGATGATCCACATGTTGCGTGGTCGGCGTGTGATGTCGAGACCGTTGACCCACGGGCGCACGACGTCGGCGTTGCTGCGCCCGTCGGGGTTCGGCATGGCCAGCAGCGACTGCGCGACCTCCGCGGAGATGTCGAACGCTCCGCCCTTCGTGTCGCCCATGAAGGCGATGCCGCGGTTCTCGGGCAGCCGGCGTACAGCAGTGAGGTCAAGGCCGGTCGTCAGGTTGGCATTGATCGATGAGACCGGCGCGCCGTTGAGGGCTCGCTCCTTCTCGCTGCCGTCGTCGAACCCGACGAAGGAGATGTGGACGGCGGCGCCGTCCAGCACCCACGGCTCATCGGCCCAGGCCAGGAAGATGTCGCCGCTCTGCTTGATCCGCTCCAGGACGCGCCGGTTCGCTCCCCCGCGGATGCCTTGCGTCGCGAGCAAGCCGACGCGGGACACGTTGCCGGCTTCGACCATCGCCCGCGCCTTCTCGTGCCAGTAGCAGACGAAGTCCGCTTCGCGGGGTACGCGGCCGTCGTAGACCGCAAAGAGCGTGCTCACGTACTCGTCGCCCAGGTTGCTGCGGATCAGCTTGCCGCCGAGGAAGGGCGGGTTGCCGATGATGACCGTGGCGCTCGGCCACGCGGCCTCCGTCGGGTTCTCCGGATCGCTCAGGTCGAGCACGGCGTCGCGCTGCTCGATCGTGTCGAGCGGCTTCAGGATCGGGTCCCGCGAGTAGGCGAAGCCGTTGGCCAGCATCCACTGGATCTCGCCGATCCAGATGACGACCCGCGCCAGTTCGGCGGCGTAGGGGTTGAGCTCGATGCCGAGCACCGCCTCGGGACCGACCTGGGGGAACTGAAGCGGCACGCCAAGCGTCAGCGAGCCCCAGAGGATGGCCTCGTGCTCCAGGTCCTTGAGGGCGAGCAGAGCGAGGTAGAGGAAGTTGCCCGAACCGCAGGCGGGGTCGAGCACGCGCACGGCGCGCAGCCTCTCGAGGAAGGCGTTGAAGACCGACAGCGGGTTCTTCGCTGCCGGCGTGCGCGCGGTGACCGCCTTGCCCTCGGCGAGCAGCGCCTCGACCTTGGCGCAGGTGGCCTCAAAGTCGCGCCGGAGCGGGACCAGCAGCACGGGCTCGATGAGGCGCATGATCGCGGCCCGGTCGGTGTAGTGGGCGCCGAGCTGCTGGCGCTTGCTCGGGTCGAGTCCGCGCTCGAAGAGGGTGCCGAAGATGGCCGGCTCGACCTGCGACCAGTCGAGCCGGGAGACGCGGTCGACGAGCGCGATCTCCTCGCCCGTCAGCGGCAGCACGGCGGCGCTGTCGAAGAGGCCGCCGTTGAACCACTCGATGCGCTCGACGCCG
>CAYXQU010000290.1:879-2657 GCA_964467305.1 uncultured Eubacteriales bacterium | reverse complement strand
CCCTTACTCGCTTAGCAGGCGAGCGCCTTCGACCGACTCGGCCAGCTCTCCGCGTCGCAGTACCGGGCGGCCTGGGCCGCACGTACGCGCGAATGGATATAGTACCCGCGCGAGCCAGGTGCGTAAAGCAGGGATGTCGCTTCTGTGGCGGGCTTTCGCACCGTGGGCGCGAGGTCAGGTGGCGCGATGGCGGAGGGGGAGGGATTCGAACCCTCGGAGCCTCGCGGCTCGCTGGTTTTCAAGACCAGTGCAATCAACCACTCTGCCACCCCTCCGCGAGGCGCGAGCAGCTCAGAAGGATATCATGCCCGGCACCAAGACTCCCCTCCCGGCCACGTGACGCGCTAGACTCGTGGGGTGGAACGGTTGGACTGCGCGCGGGTGAGGGGCGGACGTGGAACATGCGGATGAGGCCTTCATGGCCTTGGCGCTTGACGAGGCGAGGCTGGCCGGTGCGATTGGCGAGGTGCCCATAGGCGCCGTGGTCGTCTGCGACGGTGCGGTGGTCTCTCGCGGGCACAACCGCCGAGAAGCAGACAAGGACCCAGCCGGACACGCTGAGCTGATCGCCATCCGCTCGGCGGCGGCGCGGCTCGGCCGCTGGCGACTCTCCGGCTGCACCGTCTATGTGACGCTCGAGCCCTGCCCCATGTGCGCGGGCCTGATGCACCAGGCGCGCGTTGACCGATGCGTCTTCGCGGCCGCCGACCCCAAGGCCGGCGCGCTGGGTTCGCTCTACGATCTTCACGACGACACCAGGCTCAATCACCGATTCGAAGTGACGGCAGGTGTGCTGTCAGAGGAGTCCTCGACGCTGCTCAAGGACTTCTTCCGCAAGCTGAGGGAGGATGGGCGATGATCGCTCGTACAGCTCAAAGACGGATACTCACCGCACTGGCGGTGCTGATCGCGGCGGCTGTCTTGCTCGCGCCGGCCTCGGCGGTGGCCAAGTCCTACTCGATGGGTCCGGTGGACATTCGGGCAACGGTGCGTCCCGACGGCAGCATGCGGGTCGCCGAGACGCGCACGTTCTCTTTCGATGGGGACTTCACGTTCGTGTTCTGGACACTGAGGAAGACCGCGACGTCCCAGATCACCGATATCACCCTGAGCCAGGTCGACCCGTCCGGGCAGGCGACGCCGTACCAGCAGACCGACGACCAGAACGCCATCGATAGCAGGCCTCCCGGGGCCTACCTCATCACCGACCGGGGCGACTCGATCGAGATACGCGCGTTCCACCGGACCGAGAACGCCGATGCGACGTTCCTGTTGGAGTACGAGGTGACACAGGCGGCGACTCGCTGGGCCGATACCGGCGAGCTGTACTGGCAGTTCGTGGGCGACGCGTGGGAGGTTGGCGCCAGCGACGTTTCTGTCACGGTGCTGCCGCCCACCCAACTCGCGAAAGCCGACGTCAAGGCGTGGGCCCATGGCCCGCTGACCGGAGTCGTCCGGATCGCCGACGACGGAGTCGTCACGCTCGCCTTGGGCGACCTGCCGCCCTACACCTTTGTCGAGGGACGCATCCTGTATCCGGTCGATGCGCTGTCGCAGGCCCCGCTCAACGATCAGCCCAAGTTGCAGGCGATCCTCGACGAAGAGGGCGCGCTTGCCGAGGCGGCCAACGCCGAGCGCCGCAAGGCGATCTGGCTCGTGCGCAGCGCGTGGGTCGCCACCGCGATCCTGTCGCTGGGTGGGCTGTTGTTCGCCGCGTGGGCGTGGTGGACGCATGGCAAGGAGCACCGCGCGCAGTTCGTGGGCGACTACTTCCGAGA
>CAYXQU010000290.1:0-869 GCA_964467305.1 uncultured Eubacteriales bacterium | reverse complement strand
CTTCCGAGAAGACCCCAAACCCGAGCTGCATCCGGCGGTGGTGGGTTCGCTTTGGCGCTTCGGCCCGGTGACCGACACCGAGATCGCCGCGACGCTCATGGATCTCGCCGACAAGGGCGTCATCCGCATGTCGCCCACGCGGGTCCAGAAAAGCGGCCTGTCCGGCTTCTTCGGAGGCGAAGAGGACAGCTTCATGCTTGAGCGGGTGGCCGAGAAGGCCGACAAGGCGTCCGCCCTCGACAAGCAACTGCTCACCATCCTGTTCAGCACCGTGGCCAAGGGCAAGAGCCAGCTCGATCTCGCCAGTCTCAAGACCTACGCGAAGTCGAACCCGGAGACCTTCTCGGCGAAGGTGAAGGAGTGGAAGGACGACGCTGCGGCCGAGGCCGACAAGATGGGCTTCTTCGAGCCGTCGAGCTGGGGCTGGCAGATCACCGTGTTCTTCGCGGCCGGAGTGGTTGCAGCAGTCACGATCTTCCTCGCGTTCTGGCTTGGCATGGTGGCACCGCCGCTCGTGGGCGTACCCAGCGCATTGGGAATGGCAGCGTTCGGGCTGTTCATGAAGCGGCGCAGCCCGGAGGGCAACGAGCTCTTCCGCCAGTACGAAGGGGTGCGCAACTACCTGCGCGACTTCAGCCGTATGGAGGAGGCTCCGCCGCAGTCGGTGATCCTGTGGAACCGCTTCCTGGTGCTCGCGGTGGTCTTCGGGATCGCCGAGCAGGTCATCGAGCAGCTGCGGGTGAAGATGCCCGAGGTCGTCGCGGACCCGGCGTTCCAGACCACGTACTGGTGGGTCTACGCCGGGAGCTACGGGCACTCGCCGGTGAGCAGCGTGTCGACATCGTTCGTGAGCGCCGCGCAGGTCGCTT
>CAYXQU010000289.1:0-2703 GCA_964467305.1 uncultured Eubacteriales bacterium | reverse complement strand
GATCACGGCTGGGAGGTCGTGGGTTGGAACCGCACGCATTCGGTGGCGGCCGCCATGGCCCCCGAGGGGCTGATCGCCGTCGAGTCACTCACCGCGCTGGTCAGCGAACTCGCCACACCCAGGATCATCTGGCTCATGGTGCCGGCGGGTGCACCGGTCGACGCCCTGCTGTTCGGGTCGGGCGATGCGCCGGGCCTGTCACAGATGCTCGCGCCCGGAGACATCGTCATCGACGGTGGCAACTCGCTTTATCGCGACGCCCCCGAACGTGCCCGCAAACTCGCCGAGAACGGCATCAGGTTCTTGGACTGCGGCACCAGCGGGGGTCCGCACGGTGCGCGGACGGGCGCGACGCTGATGATAGGTGGCACCAAGGAGGCGTTCAGGGTCGCCGAGCCCATGTTCGCCGATGCCGCAACGCCCGATGGCTACCGCTTCTTCCCCGGTCATGGGGCCGGTCACTTCGTGAAGATGGTCCACAACGGCATCGAGTACGGGATGATGCAGGCAATCGCCGAGGGGTTCGAGGTGCTGCACTCCTCGGAATTCGACCTCGACTTGGAACAGGTCGCCGATCTTTACCAGCACCGCAGCGTCATCGAATCGAGACTGGTGGGGTGGCTCCAAGAGGCGTACGCGCAGCATGGAGACGACCTCGAGGACGTCAGCGGAGTCGTGGGCCACAGTGGCGAGGGCGAGTGGACGGTGCTCGCCGCCACTGAGATGGGCGTGCCGGTCCCGGTGATAGACGCGTCGTTTGCGGCACGCGTCGCCTCCGAGAAGTCGCCACGTTACGCGGGCCGGGTGCTCACGGCGCTTCGCGACGGATTCGGCGGTCACGGGTTGGGGCCGGGCGGCGGGCCCCGGCGCTGAGGCATGAAGGCTCCGGTGCTACTCCATGACCTTGGTCGCCTCGGCGAGGTCGAGGCGGAAGATGCGTCGTACCGGGGGAATCTCGGAGAGCAGTATCACCACGAGCATGAGCGCGCAGATTCTCGCGATGCTGTCCGGGTAGATGTAGGCGCGGATGGTGTAGGCATCGGTGGAGAACGACGCGAACATGGCGTTTGTCGCCTGCACGCCCAGCCAGATTCCCAGCGGTAGTGCCGCCACGGCGATCAGCAGGTTCTCGAGGGTGATCATCATGGTGAGGCGCAGGTTGTCCTCGCCTATGGTGCGCATGGTGGCGATCTCGCGCGTGCGCTCGGTGACGTTGGCGGTGAACGTGGTGAACACCACCACGAACGCGAGCGCCGAGCCAAAGCCCAGCAGCACCACGCCAAAGACGTTGAACAGCTCGAGCAGCGTCTTGAGACGCTCGACGAGGCCGTCTTTGACCTGGACGCTCGCCGTACCGGGCATGTCGAACAGGTCGTCTTGGATCCTCTCGGCGGCCGCAGGATCGACATCGAGGTAGAAGGCGTTGTAGCGTCCGGCGAGCGGGCCAGCGAGCGGCCGCACGGCGTCAAACGACGTGAACGCCGGCTGGCCCAGGGTCTCCTCGGAAAGCGCACCCACACGCATGCTCACGGTCTTGTCAGAGAGCGGGGAGTCGACTTCGACAAGCGAACCGGTGCCTATCCCAAGGCTCTGGGCCGTCGACGCGGCGAGCACGAGTTCTCCGGCGATCAGCGCATCGCGCGGCTGCGCTCCGCGAACCTGCGGGAAGCCGTGGAAGTCGGCGTCGGGGTGCATCGCGGTCACCGAGACGGACTCCTCGCGGTCGTTGGCCTTGAGGGTGACCGGCACCACCAGCGCGGGCTGGACGCGTTCGACACCTGAGATGCGACGGATCTCGGTGGCGCGGGCGTCGCCTTGCGGCGTGTCGAAGACCGCGGCGATATCCCAGAGCTCGACTTGCTCGAACGTGTCCTCGAGCAGGTAGTCCATCGAGTCGAACATGGCCACAGTGGCAACAGACAACACCATGGCGAACGCGATTCCCAGCACCGTGTAGAGGCTGCGCCTGCGGGCGCGGAAGATGTTTCGAAGCGGCACCCTGAAGGTGAACGACGCAGGCATGAGGGGTCCCAGCATTCGCTCGACCAGCGGGATACGCCCGCCGGCGAGAGAGCGATTGGGGTCCGCGTGCATCGCGATGGCCGGTGCGAGCCGGGCCGAGTTCAGCGCCGGTACCAGCGCCGCCACCACGCACGAGACACCGGCGATCGCGAGCGCCACCGCGACGACTCCGGGGTAGAAGTCCGTCTGGAGGAAGGGCAGGCCCAGCAGCCCCGTGTAGGTGCCCGCCATCCCGCGGGCGCCGAGCAACCCAAGGGCGACTCCCACGATCGAGCCGCCGGTCCCGATGATGAGCGCGTAGCTCAGGTAGTGGACCATGATCTGACCGTCGCTGTAGCCCATCGCCTTGGCGAGCCCGATCTCGCCGCGCTGCGCCGTCACGAGTCTCGACAGCGCGATGAACAGTGACATGGCGCTGATGGCCAAGACGAGCACCGGCAACGAGCGCGCCATGATCCGGTTCTGTTCGACCTCCCCTTCGAGCGCCGAGTGGCTGGGCTGATCCGCGCGTACGATCGCCTCGGTGAAACCGTAGGGCTCAAGCTCGTCTTCGAGCAGCTGGGCCAGGCGATCGGGGTTCATCTGGGGAGCACGGACGGCGATGTCGTTGCCCGAGCCACTCGTGCCCAGCAGCGCCTCGATCGCGGTCTCGGGCACGTAGACCACGGCGAAGTCACCGGG
>CAYXQU010000288.1:0-2714 GCA_964467305.1 uncultured Eubacteriales bacterium | reverse complement strand
TGAGCAACATCTGGACGAAGTACGAGGACGGGGTCACGATCCCGGCCGGGATCGTCTCGGCAAGTGTGTATCACGTACTCGCGAAGCCGGGCTACCTGATCACCGACGAGTTCAGCTTCCATGAAGCGCCGGTCCCGGCTCCGTTCGCCCGCGGGATCGTCAGTATCACCTTCGACGACGGTTACGCCACCGACTACGACACGGCGCTGCCACTCCTTGAGAAGCACGGTCTCCATGCCACCCACTACGTCTTCACCGATGGGGTGGGTGACACGGCGAACGGCTACATGACCGCCGGTCAGATCGTCGCGCTCGCAGCAGCGGGCGAGGAGATCGGCTCTCATGCGGTGACGCACACACGCCTCACCCAGCTCGAGCCAAGCCAGGTAGCGTTGGAGTTGGCCAGCTCGAAGAGCATTCTCGAGAGCATTCTGGCCACCCAGGTGCCGTCTTTCGCCCTCCCGTACGGCGAGTTCGATGCCCAGGTGACCGAGCAGGTCCGTGATCACTACCGGTCGAGCAGGACGACGATCAGTGGGTACAACACGCCGTACAACATCGATCCGTACCGAATCGTGGTCATGCCCTTGGACTCCGCAACGTCTTTGAGTGAAGTCCAGGAGTGGGTCGACACAGCGAAGCAAGAGAACTACTGGCTGGTCCTCATGTACCACGCGATCGATGACAGTGGTGGCTCGGCGGTGCGGGCAGAGGACCTGGATGCCGCGCTCGCATACATCAAGGCCTCAGGCGTGGCGGTCAAGACAGTTGGCGAAGCACTCGATGAGGTGGGGCCGCAGCCCGAGCCCGTGAGCGTGCCGGACGTTGTGGGCTCCACCGAGGCGACCGCCACCGCCACCATCACCGCTGCAGGGCTCGCGGTGGGCACCGTCACCGAGGTCTACCACGCGACCGTGCCCGCAGGCGAGGTGATCAGCCAGGATCCCGCCGCCGGCACGCTGGTCGCACCGGCAAGCGAGGTCGACCTCGTGGTCTCCAAGGGCCCCGAGCCTGTGAGCGTGCCTGACGTTGTGGGCTCCACCGAGGCGAGCGCCAAGACCACCATCACCGCTGCAGGGCTCGCGGTGGGCACCGTCACCGAGGTCTATCACGCGACCGTACCCGCAGGTGAGGTGATCAGCCAGGATCCCGCCGGCGGCACGTTGGTGCCACCGGCAAGCGAGATCGACCTCGTGGTCTCGAAGGGCCCCGAGCCCGTGAGCGTGCCCGCCGCGGTTTCCCTTGCCCGCACCTCGCCTTCGAAGACCCTGTCGAAGTACGGCCAGACCTACTACTTCACCGGGAAGTTGAAGTCTGCCGGCGCGCCGCTGGCTGGAAGGAGGGTGTACCTCAAGCAGTCTTCAAGTTCCGGGGGGCGCTACTCGTTCACGGGGCGCTCTGCGACGACGCGCTCTGACGGCACCTTCACGATCGCGATCGTGGCGCGTGACCGGACGTTCTATCGTGCGTACTTCGGTGGTGCCCAAGGTGAGTACAAGGCGGCATACAGCTCCGTCGCGTCTGTGATGCCACGGGCCTATGTCAGCAACCCGCGTGCGCCTCGAAGCATGCGAAGCTCGAAGCGCTATACCGTCTACGGCTACCTCAAGCCGAGACATACCGCCTCCACCTACCCGGTCCGCATCTACAGATGGAAGAAGACCAGCCGCGACACGTGGAAGAAGTATGGCTACGTCAAGGCCAAGGCCTACAACTTCGGCAGCTACACCAAGTACAAGGTCAAGATGAGATTGTCCAAGAAAGGGACGTGGCGCCTGCGGGCCTACGCACCTGCTGACTCGAAGCATGCGGCAGCATGGTCAAGCGGCTATGACTACGTGAAGGTGAAGTGACACGTGTGTGCCCAAGAACGCAAAGGGGGAGAGGGCACCCGCCCTCTCCCGCCTGCGTCTAGTGTGGTGCCCCCGAGACGATTCGAACGTCCGACACCAGGTTTAGGAAACCTGTGCTCTATCCCCTGAGCTACGGGGGCGTTTGGTGCGTTTCCGCCTCAAGACCTCAGACATTGTAGCGCGGCCAGTGCCGCTGGCTAGTGCAACCGGCACAACCACTGCCTCAGCGCGTGGTAAGGTCTGGGTAAGGGGGCTGAGCTATGCGGGCGGGAACACGATTGCGGCGTACGATTCTTCTAACCGCCGCACTCTGCAGTCTCCTCATAGGCGGCCTGACTGGCTGCGTCGATCCATCAGCGACAACAGAACCCGCGCCCGCCAGCGCCCCGGCCGCGCAGAACCTTCCCGCTGGTACCACGACGGTGTCAGAGGACGCCACAACGGCGCCCCAGACCGAGACGGCCACTGCACCTGCCCCGGTTGTCGCAGCGCCAACTGCCCCACCAAAGGTGAGTCCGCCGCCGGCACCAAAGCAGCGCGCGAACGTGAACCTGAGAAAGGCCCGTGTGACGCGCGTCGTGGATGGCGACACGGCGTGGGTGCGGATGGTCGATTCCGGCGAAGAGGAGAAGGTCCGCTTCATTGGCGTCGATACGCCGGAGAACACGATCCAAGTCGAGCCGTATGGAGCCGAGGCGTCCAAGTACGCCAAGAAGCACCTGAGTGGTGCGACCGTGTATCTGGAGACAGATGTCGAGAAGCGAGATCGCTACGGGCGCCTGTTGGCTTACGTGTGGATGAGCAAGCCCCAAGCTGCCGATGCGGACGAACGCCCAACTCTCGCCGAGGCCAAGGAGCGCA
>CAYXQU010000287.1:0-2715 GCA_964467305.1 uncultured Eubacteriales bacterium | reverse complement strand
TCAGAGGTGCGGGAGGTGCTTGAATCGCTGGGGACGCTCAGCGACCAGACCGGCACACCGGCGCATGTCGTGGGTGGCTTCGTGCGCGATATGGTCATGGGACGGCGAAACCTCGATGTCGACATCGTGGTCGAGGGTGATGGCGTGGAGTTCGCGCTTGAGGCAGCGAGCAGGTTGGGATGCCGGGTCAAGGTTCACCGGCGATTCGGCACCGCGGTGCTCGTTGTTTCGAGGGAGCTGCACGTGGACATCGCCTCGAGCCGCAGCGAGTACTACACCAGTCCCGGAGCGTTGCCAACCGTGGAGCGCTCGTCGCTACGCCAAGACCTCTTCCGGCGCGATTTCACCATCAACGCCCTCTCGGCGTGCATCTCCCCGGGCTGTTTCGGTGCCCTCACCGATCCGTTCGGCGGGCTGGCGGACATCCGCGACAAGCGCATTCGGATCATGCACTCGATGTCGTTCATCGATGATCCCACACGCGTGTTGCGGGCGGCGCGCTTCGAAAAGCGCTACGACTTCTCCTTGGATGATCACAGCTACGAGCTTGCGCGGCATGCGGTGGGTCTCGGGGTGCTCGATGAGGTCTCGGGCGCCCGCGTCCGAGACGAACTCTACGATATCTTCGCCGAGCGCTCGGTGATCGCCGTGCTTCGCCGCTTGGATGAACTGGGTGCCGTCGAGTCGCTGTGTCCGGAAGGGGTGAGCAGCACCCAGATCCTGGGGTCGGTCGCCGGCATCGAGGATGCGCTGGCCAGCGCGCCGTCCGCGCTTGTGGACGACATCGACCGGCGGACGTTGTTCGTCGCCGGCTTCACCGTGGCGGCAACACCGGGTTCTCGCGACCGGTGGGTGAGGCACTACCGCATAGGTAAGGAGGCCGCGCACGCCTCGCATGACCTTGCATCGCGCGGATCGATCACGAGGCGCACCCTACGTGACCGCCGCGGTATGCGAGACAGCCGCCTGTACCGGCTACTAGTGGACATGAGCGCCGAGAGTCTTCTCGTTCTGTGGAGTGGGGGAGACGCCCTGGTGAAGGAGCGCATTGAGCGCTTCAGGATCGAGTTGGCGTCCGCGCGGCCCGCAGTCTCCGGGCGCGATCTCATCGCGATGGGCGCAGAGCCTGGCGAGACCTTCTCGGCTATACTCGCCAAAGCTCGCGACGACCTGCTTGACGGGCGTGCCGTGGGTCGGACAGCAGAACTCTCCAACCTGCGTCGCCTGGCGGCGCGTGCAGGAATCATCGACTCCGGAAGAGGAGCTACGTGACATTCGATCTGCAGACCGTACTGTGGTTGCTGCTTCTGGTGCCATCGATCACGTTCCACGAGTTCATGCACGGGTACGCGGCGTATCGGCTGGGTGACCCCACCGCCAAGAACGCCGGTCGACTCACTCTCAATCCGCTGGCGCATATCGACCCGTTCGGGACGGTGCTGCTGCCGCTGCTGATGTTCATTGGTGGTGGCCCCATCTTCGGGTACGCGAAGCCGGTGCCGGTCAACCCACGGCACTTCTCCGACATCCGGATGGGCGACCTCATCACCGGCGTCGCCGGTCCTGCTGCCAATCTCGTGCTGGCCTTCATCGGTGCCGGGCTGGCTTGGCTCGCTGTGCTGGCCCCGGCGTTGCCTGCAGCGGGTATCGTCTACGTCACGGGACTCGCGCTGACCCAGGTCAACCTGGTGCTCATGTTCTTCAACCTGTTGCCTATCCCGCCCTTGGACGGATCGAGCATAATCCCGGTGTTTCTGCCCGATTCCGCGCTGCATGGGTGGTACAGGATGCAGCAGTATTCTTTCGTGATCCTCATGGTGCTGCTGTGGGTCGTGCCCACGGTGACCTCACTCAATCCCATCGGTGCCTACTTCGATCTCACCGTGGTTCCTGCGATGCGGGCGCTGCTGCCCATCTAGAGGCCTTCGCGTCGCATCCATCGGCTATCATGAACCCACCGTCCGCCCGCGTCGTGCGAGGAGCACCCGTCCGCCATGTCCAAGAAGCGCACACTCACCGGATACCGCCCCACCGGCAAGCTCCATCTGGGCCACTGGTTCGGAAATCTGCAGAACATGCTTGAGATGCAGCACGACTACGACGCCTACTACTTCATCGCGGACTACCATGCGCTCACCAGTGACTGGCAGGACCCTTCCGCCATAGCCCAGTACACCGAGGAGATGGTTCTCGATTGGTGCGCTGCCGGTCTCGATCCTGAGCGCTGCACGATCTACCGCCAGTCCGACGTCTCAGAGGTCGTCGAGCTGATGCTGTTCTTCTCGATGGTTCTGCCCATGCCGTGGCTCGAGCGCACCCCCAGCTACAAGGAGCAGCGAGCTCAGATCACGACCAAGGACCTGGGTAACGTCGGGTTCTTCCTCTACCCGGCGCTGCAAGCCGCCGACATCGCGATCGTGCTCGCCGATGCCGTGCCGGTCGGAGAGGACCAGCTCCCGCATCTGGAGCTCACCCGTGAGATCGTCCGCCGATTCAACAACACCTACGGGGAGTTCCTCGTCGAGCCGCAGGCGATCATAGCGACTCAGGGCGCCCGCGTGCCCGGCACCGATGGCCGCAAGATGTCCAAGAGTTACGGTAACGCGATCTACATCAGCGACACAGCCGAGGAGATCACCGCGAAGGTCATGAGCTTCATGACCGATCCCGCGCGCAAGCTCAAGACCGACCCGGGCGACCCCGACATCTGCCCGC
>CAYXQU010000286.1:0-2731 GCA_964467305.1 uncultured Eubacteriales bacterium | reverse complement strand
AGCGGGTTCACAAGCTCACCCACAACCCCGACGCCCTGCTGGCCGAGATCGACTTCGACAGCGAGGCCGAGAAGACCCGTCTGGCTGAGTTGGCGGCGCGCAAGAGCGAGTTGGTGGCCCGGATCGCTACGCCCGGGGCCGACAAGAAGACGTTGGGCATCGAGATCAAACGAACCAACGCCGCCATGGCTGAAATCCTCTCGCCGGTCAAGGCCGCCTTGGTGGATGAACTCGCCGCCGTCGAGTCACAGTACGCGGCTTCGGAGGTTCTGACCGACAGGACCTACCCCTTCTGCTTCTGGGATCCTCGTGAGGTCGCCGACAAGGTCTGGTGAAACACAGGTTGCTGCGCCGATTGCCCGCCTTGGGCGGTAGCGATATGATTGCCCGACCCCGAAAATCGTGGTCCCGCTGGGCGAAAGGAACGAACATGTCTCTTCCCGTTGTTGATGCGAACCTCTGCACCGCGTGTGGCATCTGCGTGGACGAGTGTCCCCAGAGCTGCTACGACCTCGAGGACGTAGCGAAGCTCAATCGTCCGGATGACTGTACCGAGTGCGGGATCTGTGTTGACTCGTGCCCCAACGGCGCGATCACCATGGACTAGCCAGACACGCGACTCATCGGCGAGGGCCGGGGCATGATGCCCCGGCCCTCGTTGTTTCTTGGCACTCACCGCGTTGCCCGGCACACGATGGCTTGAAGTGCGGGACAGGTCAGCCCCGAGGTCCCATCCGGTCGTTCACGTAGAGTCTCGGCTCATCGCCACGCAGCATTCCCACAAAGCGTTTGTGGTGCGCAAGGTAGACGACCGCACCCATCAAGAGTGCGAACTGCCAGTCCGCTGAGCGCAAGGCGAGCGCGGCCACCGGCAGCGAAGCGGCAGCCGCCACCTGGCCGGCCATCATGTAGCGGGTGAGGGCGATGGTCCCCAGACCAACGACGATGACCACCACGAAGTAGCGCCAGTCGTAGGCGAGCAGTGCTCCGCCGCCCGTCGCTAGACCCTTGCCTGTCCGGTGGAAGCCCCGCTTGAGCAGCGCCATCCATAGCGAGTAGTTGTGTCCCACCACGCAGCCGGCCAGCGCGACCATCGTCATGTGGGCCGCCGAAGCGAGCTCTGGCGTGGCCAGGAGCGTCGCGGTGGGCGTGAGAACCGCTCCCATCTGCGCGAACATCCCGGTCTTGGCCACGGCGACAGGAACGAGCCCCTTTGACGCGTCGGCGAGCAAGGCGACCACGAACCATCCCCATGAGCCAGTCGAGCGGCGCACGTTCATAGCCCCGACGTTGCCGGTGCCGTGTGCGGTGATGTCCTCGCCGGTGACCACCTTGACGATGATGTAGGCGAACGGGATCGAGCCCACAAGGTACGCCACCAGGAACGTCGTGGTGAGGGCGAGTGCTTCGTTCATCGGTTCTCCCTGGGAGTCATGCAGCGAATCGCGCCGGGAATCAAGTCGATCTCATAACGGCTCTCGAGCAGGACCTCGCCATCGATCTGTGCGGGCACCGGGCGGTCACATTCGATCACCAGTCGACGGTGGCGAGACATGTGGACGGGGCGCATCCGGGTGTGGCGACCCGCGATCACGAAGGGAAGCCGCACCAGTGCCTCAGGCAGGCCCAGCGGGTCGATCATGCAGGTATCGAACAGGCCGTCGTCGGGAATCGCATCGGGAGTGATGAAGAACCCACCGCCGTAGGTGGGTCCGTTGGTGACCGCGACGATGAGCGTGTCGTGTCGCGCGGCTGGCTCTCCGTCGAAGCTGATGGACAGCTCGAAGCTCTCAAGGTCGGTGAAGAGCACGGAGAGTAACGCGGTGAGGTAGAGCCACAGTCCCGCCCGATGCTTGGTGACCTTGTATTCGACGGCTTTCGCGGTGACCTTGGCATCGAGTCCGGCGGCGAAGCTGTTGTTGAAGTAGACACCGTTACATCTGCCCACATCGAAGGTGCGCTCCACACCCGTCACGAGAGACAATGCCGCTTGCGAGAGGTCGTCCGGTACGCCCAGAGTCCGCCGGGTATCGTTGCCCGAGCCCGTGGGGAGCAGCCCCAGTACCGGTCGCGTCTCGACCGGGTGTGCCATGAGGCCGTTGAGCACCTCGTGCACGGTGCCGTCACCACCCACGGCGACAACCATGTGGTACCCGGTGGCCCGTGCCGACAACTGCGCCGCATGGCCGGGCTCGGTGGTCAGGACGGTATCGTGCTCGACGTTTCCCAACAGGTGTTCGACCACCGAGACGAGCTTGGCGGTCTCACCGTGTTTGGCGGCCGGGTTGACCACGACCAAGGTCTTGCCCTGACTCAAGAAAGGCACCGTCCTTCACCTTGAAGATGCCGACAGCATACCCGACTCGCGGCTGCGGTTGGTGGTGGTATGCGGGTATGATAGAGTGCGTTCTCGCGTTTGAGCTGCCCTCTTAGCTCAGTGGATAGAGCGTCTGCCTCCGGAGCAGAAGGCCGCAGGTTCGAATCCTGCAGAGGGCGCCATTTCGCCCGACCGATGCACGAGGCCGGCCCCACGCGGGGCCGGCCTCGTTTCGTTGCCGGGTGAAGCGAACAGATGCGCGTCAGTGCCCCTCGGCACGCTCCTTGAGGTAGGTGTCGACAAGACGCTTCTGCACGTCGCCGGGAACCTGTTCGTAGCTGTCGATGCTGATCGAGTACTCACCGGTGCCGCTGGTGATCGAGCGCAGATGAGGCGAGTAGTGGACGCCCTCGG
>CAYXQU010000285.1:2390-2738 GCA_964467305.1 uncultured Eubacteriales bacterium | reverse complement strand
CTGATGTCGGAGCACCGCTTCGCCGCCAGCAACGGAGTGGGCTCGAACCTGTTCTACGCCGTGTGGATGGGCATGCCGTACTTCCTGGTGGGCAGGGAGCCCGGTTCTGTCTTGGTGAAAGGCAACGAGCACCTTCGCGGCCAATTCGCCACGAACTCGGACGCCAGCGCACGCCGCACCGCATCAGTGCGGGCGCTGTTCGAGCCGCCGGCAACCACAGACCCCGTGCTCGTGCCCACTGACGAGCAGCGCAAGATGGCAGCCGAGTATCTTGGGGTGGAGCGATTCAGGTCCCCGGCTGAGCTGCGTGCTGATATCGAGGCGGCGCAGGCATCGCGCCGCTAGGAC
>CAYXQU010000285.1:0-2380 GCA_964467305.1 uncultured Eubacteriales bacterium | reverse complement strand
CAGCTGACCCACTTGTGATTCGAGCGGACAAGGCGCACCATTCGGGTTCCTGCTGACGGTCGATACTCGCAACAAAGGCGTGCACATCATGGAGCGCGATCTGGAAGATGAACAACGGCCCGGAGCGTTAGCCCGCGCCCTTCTGTACGCGATCGTCGTGCTGTCGCCGCTCGTGATGACGCGGCTGATTGGCGCCCTGCCCCTCACGCACGATGCCTTCGAGCTTCCCAAAGCCGTTGTCGTCCGTTTCGCAGCGGCGCTCGCATTCCTTGTGTGGACGATCGCGGTGTCTCGAGAGCGCCGTGGGGTGCGGTTGTCTTGGTGGCTGGTCCCCGTCGCGGTCTACGTGGGGTGGGTTGTCGCAGCCACCGCGTTGTCGGCTTCACCCGTTGTGTCGTTGCTGGGGGGCCATGGGCGCCTCGACGGGCTGCTCACCGTTATCACGTACGCGCTGCTGGGGTTCCTCGCGCTGCAGTTGCTGACCACTGGACGCCACATGATCCACCTCGCCCGCGCGATGACGCTGACGGGCGCGATCGTTTCGCTCTACGGGGTTGCGCAGACTCTGGGGTTCCATCCGTTCTATCAGCTGGGAACCAACGAGTTCACCGCAGACCGCGCCTTTGCGAGCCTGGGCAACCCGGTGTTTCTGGGCGGGTACCTGGTGCTCGTGTTGCCGGTGATGACCTCGGTCGCTCTGGGCGCGACGAAGCGGGTATGGCGGGGTCTGGGTTGGGTTGGGGTCGTGTTGGCGACGGTGTCACTGATTGGCACGGCCACTCGGGGCGCATGGCTCGTGGGCGCGCTTGAGATCGCGGTACTGCTTGTGATCGTGGTCCGCAAACGTGTCCGCCTGCCCATGACTGCATATGTCGCGCTGGGCACCGGCGCGGTGGCCAGCAGCTTAGTGGTGGTCAGAAGCCTGCGTTCTCCGGATCAAGTGATGAACATCGCGCTTCGGCTGGGCTCGATGTTTCGCGGTGATGACGGCAGTACCACGGAGCGCTTCATGATCATGCGTGCGGCTATCCGCTCGATTGCGGCACGGCCATGGTTCGGCTTCGGGCCCGGACGCTTCGTCGAGGCCTTCAACCGCTTCCGTCCTGAAGAGCACGTGGCTGCCTTTCCGGGCAAAGTCGCGGACAACGCTCACAACTTGGTTCTCCAGATCGCGGCGACCTCCGGCGTGATCGCCGCGATCGCGTGGCTGGTCTCGGCGCTTATGCCCCTGTCGCTCAGCGCGCGCGCCGCGTGGTCGAAAGAGGGCGGGCAGCAGCGGCTGGCGCTTTCAGGGTTGTGGCTTGGCGCAGCGGGATACACCCTGTTCCTCATGTCGGGTATCTCGGTGATCGGTGTGAGTTCCACGTTCTGGATCGTGCTGGGCGCACTGGCGGGACTCGGGCGCGTGCACGAGGTCGAGGTGGGCCGTGCCCTGCGTATCTCGGTGATCGGTGTTGCCTCGGTACTCCTTGCGGCGGTGTCGGTGTGGTCTGCAACACGATTCGTCGCCGACATGCGCTACATGCGGGCACGCGAGCAGGTTCACGCAGATGTCCCCGGCGACCCGCTGGTTTCGACGCAGGCGGCTCTCGCGCTATCGCCCTACGACGTCACGTACCGACGCCACGTACTGTTGTTGGTGCAAGACACCGAGCCCGAGAAGGCGAAGGCCGCGGCGCTCGCGGTGCTCGAGGTCGAGCCGGACGACGCGATCACGCTGATACTGCTGGCCGAGACCCACCTCCAGCTGGGTGAGCATGAACAGGCGGCACGGGTTGTGCAGAGGGCCAAGGATGTCGCGCCCAACAACCCCGCGGTGCTGGAGCTCGGCAGGAAGCTCGTGCGATAGCTCGTGCCCGGATGTCCGGCTGTCCGCCGGCGTTTTCTCGGTGCTCGACTTGCGGGTGCAATCGTGCCCGACAATAGGCGATACTATAGGTCTGCGCTCCACTCGACTTGTGAGCGCCGACCCCGAACCAAGGAGCCCTTCTTCATGGCTGAGAACGTAGGCGATTCCTCCGCACGGCCCGACCTCGACCTCGAGGCGGAGTTCGGCGAAGACGAAGGCACCATCACCGAGCAGGAGATGGCCGATGCCCAGGCCGGCTGCGGGCAGGCCGCGGTAGCCATCCCCATGGGCGGCGGTCACCCCGCGGGCGTGCCAGGCGGCCCGTCAGGCCATCCGGCAGGCACCCCCGGAGGTCCCGGTGGACACCCCGGCGGCCATCCGGCTGGCGTGCCCGGAGGTCCCGGCGACCGCCAGCGCCATGGCGGCGCGCGCAGCGTGGGCTTTCGCCCCGGGGGCGGCCCGCAGGCAGTCGCCTATCAGGAGCGCACCGGCATCAAGGCGCCGCGCATCATCGCCTGGGAGATCACCCGC
>CAYXQU010000284.1:0-2738 GCA_964467305.1 uncultured Eubacteriales bacterium | reverse complement strand
CCCGTAGACGACCTGTCGCGCTCCCTTGGTCACCCGGTCGACCGACGACGCGACAGCATGTTGCCGCAACGCGCGCTTGGCCGCCTTGGCGGACTTCGAACCCCTGCGGGACTGTCGGTAGCCGCTGGGGGTCTCGGGAGCGACAGGTGCCTTCGAGCGACGCGGCTTGGGCTCAGTCACGGTGCCACCTCGCCACATGAGCGTTCCACACCCCGACGGTCTTGGGATGCAGCGGTCTGCGCCGCTCGATCACGTGAGCGACGGAGCGCTCGTAGGCGCGGGAGAACAGCGTGTGCAGCGCCACGATTCCCACAAGCTCTCGCAGGCTGTCGAGGCCCTCATGGCACCGGCCGGGCTCGATCATATCGGCCACCCAGACCACGATATCAAGGTCGCTCATCTCGGTGGCACCCAGTGTATGGCACGCGATGGCCGAGACGACCTCGCGGTCGAGATCGGGGAACGTGTCGCGCACCGCCCGCGCACCGGTGAGGGCATGCAAGAGGTAGGGCGAGTCGCGCTCCACATCGCTCACGGGGACGCCGTACGACGTGGCCGACGCGATGAGCGCCTCTGCGCCAAGCTCCTTGTCCCAGTCATGGAGCAACCCGGCGAGCATCGCCTTGTCCTTGTCGACAGAGTAGACGCTCGCCAGCGCAACGGCGGTCTCGGCAACCCGCATCGAGTGCTCGAACGCCGGCTCGCTCAGGCGCTCGCGAACCGCAGCGACCGCACGGTCCCATAGCGGCGCGTCCACTACCCGGCCTCCCGATACAGGCCGTGCTTCTCGATGTAGGAGACCACCGCGTCCGGGGTCAGATAGCGTATAGGCCGGCGTGCAGCGACGCGTGCCCGAAGATCGGTCGACGAGATCGCGAGCGCGGGGACCTCGATGTAGTCGATATCGAAGCGTGTCTGGGCGTCGTCGTGAGACTCACGCGCGGCCTCGAGGTCGTAGCCGGGACGCGTGGCGGCGATGAAGGTAGCCAGACCGGCCACAAGCGCGGCGTCCTTCCACTCGACGATCTCCCACACGGCATCGGCGCCGGTGATGAAGAACAGCTCGGCCGAAGGGCCGTGCAGCTCCCGCAAGGCACGGAGGGTGTCGATGGTGTAGGTCAGTCCTTGGCGATCGACTTCCATGCGGCTGACGTCGAAGTCGGGGTTTCCTGCCGTCGCCAGCACGGTCATCAGATACCGGTGCTCGGCAGCGGACACATCGACGTGCACTTTGGCGGCGGGCGACCCGGTGGGCATGAAGATCACCTGGTCCAGGTTGAACTGGACCAAGGCCTCCTCGGCGGTGACGAGGTGACCGAAGTGGATGGGATCGAACGTCCCGCCCATGATGCCCAGTCGCTTGCCGCGGATCACTCTCGGATCTGCCCGTCTCCCATCAGCACGAACTTGGTCGACGTCAGCGCGCTCAGACCCATGGGGCCGCGTGCATGCAGCTTCTGGGTTGAGATGCCGATCTCCGCACCAAGTCCGAACTCGCCCCCGTCGGTGAAACGCGTCGAAGCGTTCACGTACACGGCGGCGGCGTCGACCTCCTGCAAGAACCTCCGGGCCGCAGCGTATTCCGAGGTGACGATCGCCTCGGAGTGCATGGTCCCGTAGGTGTTGATGTGCGCGATCGCCTCATCGATGCCGGACACGACCTTCACCGACATCTTCAGGTCGTGGTACTCGGTGCCCCAGTCTTGCTCGGTAGCGGGCTCGATGGCGGTCACAGCGCCCAAAGCGCGTGTCTTCTCATCCGCGTACATGGTCACGCCGGATGCCTCGAGCTCTTTGAGGATGGCCGGCAAAACGGTCTCGTAGACCGCCTCATCGATCAGTAGCGATTCCGCGGCGTTGCACACGCTTGGCCGCTGGCACTTCGCGTTGACCACGATCCTGCGCGCCATCTCGGGATCGGCCGCCGCGTGCACGTACACATGGCAGTTGCCGGTTCCGGTCTCAATGACGGGGACCTTGGCGTTTTCGACCACGCTTCTGATCAGGCCGGCGCCACCGCGTGGGATCAAGACATCCACGAGGCCGTGCAGCCCCATGAGCTCTTCGGCGGCCGAGTGATCCGGCGACTCGATGCACTGGATGGCGTCTGCGGGCATCCCGGCTCCGATGGCTGCATTCGCCAGAACGCGGGTCATCGCAAGATTGCTGTGTAGCGCCATCGACCCTCCGCGCAAGATCACGGCGTTGCCGGTCTTGATGCACAGACCCGCGGCATCGGCGGTAACGTTGGGCCGGGCCTCGTAGATCATGCCCACCACTCCCAGCGGCACGCGAATCTGCCGCATCTCGATGCCGTTTGGCAACGTTGAGCCCTCAAGCACCTCTCCCAAGGGGTCGGACAGCAGCGCAAGAGACTTCAGGGCCTCGCTGATCGACTTCAGGCGCGCGGGATCCAAAGCAAGCCGGTCAAGCAGCCCTTCTGCGGTGCCCTTCGCGCGCGCAGCTTCGAGATCGGCGGCGTTCGCAGCCAAGATCGCGTCTTGCTCGGTCATCAATGCCTGAGCCATCGCGAGCAGTGCGCGGTTGCGTTGCACTGACGACGTTACGGCGAGAGCCGTCGACGCCTCACGCGCCCTCTTCGCCAGCGAGACGACCTCTGACATGTGGTGCTCCTTCCGCGTTCGCCCGCGATCCGCGAGCCTACAGGATGACGAGCCTGTCGCGATGGACGACTTCGGTGCCAGCAAGGTGCGGGAACCGCTCCGCGATCTCGGTGG
>CAYXQU010000283.1:1838-2758 GCA_964467305.1 uncultured Eubacteriales bacterium | reverse complement strand
GTCCCCTCGGCAGCGTGCAGCGCCGCAGCGACGGCATCGACCGTGTCGTGATCGGCGATCGCGAGAACAGAAACGCCCTCGGCAAGCGCGAGCTCGACAAGGGCATCAGCTGTGAGAGTCCCGTCGGATGCGCGGGAATGGACGTGAAGATCGGCCTTCATGACACGGGTGTCATCGATGCATGTCCCGGGGCTCGACCAGCAGTCGGATAGCGGTTCGCTCTTCGCCGTTGATCTCGATATCCGCGAACGCAGGCACACAGGTCAGCTCGACACCGGATGGCGCGATGAACCCACGCGCGATGGCGATGGCCTTCACCGCCTGGTTGAGCGCACCGGCTCCCACCGTCTGGATCTCCACCGCCCCTTGCTCACGAACGATGCCTGCCAATGCGCCGGCAACCGAGTTGGGGTTGGACTTACTCGATACCTTCAGGACTTCCACGGTCCCTCCCTGGTGCGATCTGTTGTGTCGAGCCATCTTGCGACGGCGGCTGCGTGTGCTGGAACGTCAAGTGAGACGAAAGAATGATGCGGCGCTGTGGGTGACAGTATAGCGTGAGCGAAGAAGCGCGTCAGTCCTCTTTGTCGACCTCGAACCGGACACGGATGTCGTCTTTGCCCACCGTGATCTTGGGCTCGCACTTGAGATGCAGGTAGTAGCGATCTGCGATCGCGTCGAAGGCGCGCTCGAGTTCGGCTCGAAAAGCCGACAGGTCGCTCGTGTGTATCTTGAGACCGCGGCGGTCACGATAGATGTCGACCGAACCCGCCTGACCGCTCCTGTCGCCTACGCCACTCACGCACGAGCTGACCGAACCAAGCGGCGTGATGTCGCCGGCCAGGATTCGATGCGCGGTCCGCTCAGAGATGGCGAGACCAAGCTCGTCAGCAGTCCGCGAGAGCTCGGCGGCATCGGCA
>CAYXQU010000283.1:0-1828 GCA_964467305.1 uncultured Eubacteriales bacterium | reverse complement strand
GCTGCCAGACCGGCAGCCGCGAGACATCGTCGCAGAACAGCAGATCGGACTCGTCGAGCTCGAATCGCGAGATCATCACGAGGGTCGCGAGGATCTCGCTCGGCGAGCCGATGTAGACGTCCACGCCCGCGTGCTCGAGAGCGAACTCGACCGTGCGTCGCAAGATGTTGTGCGGTCCCTTGACCACTCTGAGCATCCCGTTGTCGTCCTTCTCAACAACGGGCCAACTGGACTGGTCGGCTCTCTCGCCCAGCTTGCCGGAGTCGACGGTGACCGTCATCGCCGCACCCTTATGTGCGCCGGTCGCGGCGATGCGGGCCTCTTCGGTGTTCGACTTGATGGAGAAGAGCGCCATTCCGCGCCCATGGACACCCCACCGGTCCATGACCATCGAATCAAGCTTGCTGGTGACCCTAGGTTCGAAGATGAGGTCGACCATCGCATCCGGTACCCCAACTCCGTCGTCCACCACGGTGAGCTGGCGAATCTCGCCCTCGCGAGTGGTGGCGACGAACAGACGGCCGGCGTGAGCGTCACGCGAGTTCCGAAGCAGCTCCACCACGATGTCCTCGACGCTGCGGATGTCGTGCTTGGCCTGGCGGCGTTCAGCCTCAGAGACCTTGAGCCGGACATAGCCGTCACCAAGGTTCTCTTCGACTTTCAGGTATGAGTCCCCGGACACTGCCGAGACGAACTCGAGTAGGTTCTTGTTGTCAGTCATACACCTAGGATACAGGCTATCGACCTCAATCGGCGGCTACTGGCCGCGGTTTGCTCATCCAAACGATGCCGTAGGCCCCCACATCCTCGCGGTGGCTCACCATGTAACCACGCTTCTGGTAGAACCGCTGTGTTTCGAGCGTATCGGCACCAGTGAACAAGATGAAGCCGGACCCGAGCTCGAACCGGTCCTCGATCGCGCGCATCAAGGCCGAGCCCACTCCCCTGCCTTCGTGCCCCGACCGAACCACAAGACGTCCGATCTCGACCCAGCCGTCGTCGCGCCTGGTGCCTCTGACCGAGCCGATGACGCCCCCGGCGTCGCAGGCCACCAGAACCACGGTCCCGCAGCCAACCGCTTCCCGTAGTGCGTCTGCACTTTCTCGCAGTGCCGGCAACGACGCTGGGGGGATGCCCAGTTCTGAGGCCACACGCCCGAATGCATCGCGCTGCACTTCGAGAGCGGCCGGCAGATCGCCCTCTTGGGCTATGCGCACCTCCCATGGCGTACCAGCAGCCGATTGCACATGCGCCTCCAACTCCGATGCGTGCCTGTCCGATACGTGACACCCGGCGATTCGAAGCATCCCACGCACGAAGGCCCCGCTCAAGGAGCGAGGCCTTCGAAGTTCGCTTCAGCGTGGGGCAAACGGACTACTTGGCGTAGTCGACCGCTCGGCTCTCGCGAATAACCATGACCTTGACCTGACCGGGATACTCAAGCTCGTCCTCGATCTGCTTGGCGATGTCACGTGCCAAGAGAACCGAATCAGAGTCACTGATCTGCTCGGGCTTGACCATGACGCGGATTTCGCGCCCGGCCTGCATAGCGTAGGTGCGCTCAACGCCCTTATGCGAATTGGCGACCGCTTCGAGCTTCTCGAGGCGCTTGATGTAGCTCTCAAGGGTCTCTCGGCGAGCACCGGGACGAGCGGCAGAAATGGCATCGGCGGCCTGGACGAGCACGGCTTCGATGGTCTGAGGCTCAACGTCAGCGTGGTGGGCCTCGATCGCGTGAACGATCGCCTTCGGCTCGTTCATGCGCCGGGCGAGATCTGCACCGATCACCGCGTGAAGGCCGGCGCGACGCATCGCTGTCCAAAAGCGC
>CAYXQU010000282.1:0-2768 GCA_964467305.1 uncultured Eubacteriales bacterium | reverse complement strand
TGACCGACCCGAAGTGCTGCCGTTGGGCGAGACCTGGGTTCACTGGACCGCCACCGACGACCGTGGCATCAGCGTGACCGCGGAGCAGCTCATAGTCGTCCAAGACACCGCGCCGCCCTCCCAGCCTACAGTCACCTGCCCTACGCACACGGTGGGCGTGTGGAGCGCCAACGACATCGTGGGGGTGGAGTGGAGCCGCTCTGTCGACGTGTGTTCGGGACTGGAGGGTTACGCCTATTCTTGGACGCGTGACGCCGCTGGAGTGCCGGAGACGGTGATCGTTGCCACCGAGGAACCCGTGACCGTCGACACGCAGTCGTTCGACACCAATGTGTGGCCGGCCGGCTGGTCCCGCTCAAGTACGACTTACGTTCGGTTGACCAACGCGGCAGGACGCACGCAAGGAACGTACGCTGCCGAGATGTGGGCCAACAGCAACACACGCCGGTCGTACTCTTTCTACCGCGACTATGACCTGAGCGGACTCACCAGTGCGACACTGTCCTTCTGGAACAACATCGCCGGATTCGCAGGAACGGGCGACTACGCTCGTGTCGAATACTCGGTCGACGGCGGTTCGACCTACACGCAGCTGATGAACGTGACCGCGACGACACCATGGGCGCAAAGGCAGTACGATCTCCCGGTTGGTGGGACGGTCCGAGTTCGGTTCCTGGCGTCGGTGAACCGCACGGCAGAGTACGTGAACTGGGACGACATCGTCGTCATCGGCGAGGCGCAGCCCACCACACTCACTACCCAGCTGACCGATGGGAGCTGGTACTTCAACGTGCGCAGTGGCGATGCCGCCGGTAACCTCTCGGCGGTTTCGACAGTGGGCCCCATCCGCATCGACCGCAACGCACCCACCACAACCGATAACGCTCCTCCAGGCTGGTCGAACACGGCGGTGAACGTGACGCTGACCGCCGATGACGGTGGCGGGATCGTCTCGGCTAGCTACTACCGCATCAACGGTGGCATCATCCGCACCTACACCGGCCCGATCGCGATCACCGCCGAGGGAACGACCGCACTCCAGTACTGGTCCGTGGATCAGGCGGGCAACACCGAATCGCCACACGACGCCACGGTCCGTCTCGACTTCACTGCTCCGTCCACACCGGTGCTTCTGAGCGCGAGTGAAACCGGCACATCGACAGCGGAGATCACATGGGCGGCGTCTGTCGACGCGCTCTCGGGCACGGACCACTACGCCGTGGTGCGCGACGGCTCCGTGATCGCAACGACCACCGAACTGGCCTACACGGACAGCGATCTCGAGGCAGGCGGAACCTATGTCTACGCCGTCGAGGCGGTCGACGTGGCCGGCAACCGGTCCGCCCGGAGTGCCAGCGGCACCGTCACGCTGCCATCTTCGGAGATCTGGTTGACCATCTCGGATGATGCGCTCGACTTAGGGGCGGTGGACCCGGGTGACTCCGTCGCTCCGGGAGCGAGCCTCCAGGCGATCGTGGGCGGAATCGGCCCCATAGCCTACGACTTCTTCTGCAGCGCATTGGATCTCACCGCGGATACCGGTGCGCCCGGGCCATCGGTCATGCCGGTCGGCGCTCTGTCGTTCACGGTGAGCGGTGCAGTCGACATCGACGAGACACCCTTCACCAACGCACCGTGGCTGATAGACACGGCGACGGGTGCCGCGTCCACATGGGAGCGCACCTACGACATGGAGTTGCTGCTCGAAGCACCGTGGGATTTCGAGCCCGGGACGTATACTACGGTTCTCACGTACACAGCGGTCGTGAAGTAGAACAACAGGGCACTATCCCTCGCGGCGTATCCACCTTGTGCCGCCTGTGTGGAAGGCGAGAATGGCAGCGACACTCGAGCAGATTGAGGCGCAGGTACGCGCGTACAATCCCGAAGCGGATCTCACCGGGCTGGACGCTGCCTACGACTTCGCGGTCGCTTCACACCAAGGGCAGATGCGCAAGAGCGGTGAGCCGTTCGTCAACCATCCCATCGAGACAGCGCTGATCCTCGCTGAGCTGCACCTCGACACCGCGACGCTCAAGGCCGCCTTGCTCCACGACACCGTCGAGGATTCGGATGTCACCCTCACCGACGTTCGTGAGAAGTTCGGTGATGAGGTTGCCGAACTCGTGGACGGGGTCACCAAGCTGGGTCGCATCGAGTTCGAGTCGCTCTCGGAGCAGCAGAGCAACAACCTGCGCAAGATGCTCATCGCCATGGCTAAGGACATCCGGGTCATCCTGATCAAGCTCGCTGATCGGCTGCACAACATGCGCACGTTGGCCGCGCTCCCGCCTGAGCGCAGGATCGACAAGGCCCGAGAGACCATGGAGATCTACGCGCCCCTCGCGCACCGCCTGGGTATCAGCCAGGTGAAGTGGGAACTCGAGGATCTCGCTTTCTTCTATCTCGAGCCGGTCAAGTTCCATCAAGTCAGCCGGATGGTGTCGGAAAGCCGTACCCAGCGTGAAGAATACGCGGATCACGTCATCGCCCAGCTCACCGACGAACTGGGTCAGGTGGGTATCACCGCCGAGATCAGCGGCAGGCCCAAACACCTCTACAGCATCTACCAGAAGATGGCGGGCAAAGGTAAGGACTTCAACGAGATCTACGACCTGATCGCGCTGCGCGTGATCGTCGACTCGGTCAAGGACGTCTATGGGGCGCTGGGAACGGTCCACAGTATCTGGAAGCCGGTTCCGGGTCGCTTCAAAGACTACGTGGCGATGCCCAAGTTCAACATGTACCAGTCGCTGCACACGACGGTC
>CAYXQU010000281.1:0-2781 GCA_964467305.1 uncultured Eubacteriales bacterium | reverse complement strand
GGCGGCGAGAGCGTCTTGGGAGCGGGAGTCAGTGTGTCGTACTTCGCGCAGCATCAGCTTCAAGCGCTCAACGGCGGCAACACCGTTTTCGCGGAGCTTGATGGAGTGGCTCCCGGGTGGACGCAAAGCGAGGTTCGTGGGCTGCTTGGCGCGTTCCTGTTCAAGGGAGACGATGTCGACAAGAAGGTCTCAGTGCTCTCAGGCGGGGAGCGCGGACGGCTGGCGCTCGCTAAGATGCTGGTCGAACCCGCGCCGCTTCTGTGTCTCGACGAACCCACCAACCACCTCGACATCGCATCGAGCGACGTTCTCGAGCAGGCGCTCGCCCGCTTCCAGGGAACCATCGCGCTCATCACGCACGATCGGCACCTCATCCGCTCGATCGCGACCAAGATCATCGAGGTCGTGGATGGCAAGGTGACCGTCTACGACGGCGACTACGACTACTACCTGTGGAAGCGTGACCAAGGACAGACGAGCGCTTCCCAGCCTTCGCGGACGCCTACGCAGCATGCGCCGGGCAGCTCGCCAGCCCGCGATACCGGGTCGCGACGAGCTCCTCGCCGCGTGCATGGGTCTGTGGCTGCTGTCGAATCGCGCGCTGACGAGCCGTCTGCGGCGAGCGGACCCAAGACCAAGGAGCAGAAGCGGGCGGAGGCCGAGGCACGCACGAGGGCCTACAGGGCCACCAAGGACAGCAGAGAGCGTCTCACTCGTATCGAACGCGAGCTTGGCGATGCCCAGCAGCGCTACGAGGAGCTGGTCGCCATGATGGCCGATCCGGCCCTCTACGCTGACAAAGCGCTCTTCGACGCCTCTTTGGCCGAGTACAACGCACTGAAGACGAAGCTGCCGACCTTGGAGGCAGAGTGGCTCGAGCTCACCGAGAGGGTCGAGCAGGCCGCATCCGAGTGAGGCACCCCTGACGTGTCGCTCCCGCAGCGCCTACATGTTCACTTTGTAACAATGTTTACAAAGTGCGGCCCGTTTACCTACACTGTCTGTCACGGCGGAGCCCTCGCGGCCAAGCCGGGGTGGGTACCTGTCTTTTCCACGGTATGTGGTCGTTATCACGACTGCGTGCAAGACAGTGACCGGGGGGTCATATGCCGGGGGCAGCAGCCCAGGGTTTGTGGTTCGTCATAGGTTTTGTCATCGCAGCGACGGCCTTCATCGGGATCGTTTTCGCCGCGAACGCACTGCTGTCACCTCGGAGGCCCGGCACCGAGAAGGGCATGCCTTTCGAGTGCGGTCTCGACCCTGCTGGTGCTGCGTGGTCGCCCCAGCGGATGCGCTTCTCCACCATCGCCATCCTGCTCGTCCTCTTTGATGCTGAAGCGGTTCTGCTCTTCGCTGTCGCCAGCAAGCTGCGCGGCAATCTTGTCGCTGCGCTCGAGGTGGGGGCTTTCGTTGCCTTCTTGGCGGTCGGGCTCGTCTACGCCTGGAGGAAAGGGGCGCTTGAATGGCCCTCGTAGACAAGCTGGGGGAGCTGCTTGAGAACGGCCCCGGAGGAGTGATCCTCACCAGCGTCGACGCCCTCGCCGACTGGTCGAGAGGCCAGTCGCTGTGGGCGTTTCCCATGGGCACCGCGTGTTGCGCGATGGAACTCATCGCAGCGTCGTTCTCCAAGTTCGATTTCGATCGTCTGGGAACGTTCCCGCGGCCCGATCCGCGCCACACCGACGTGATGATTCTCGCTGGCACGATCACCGAGAAGATGAAGCCGGCAGTCCGCAGGCTCTACGATCAGATGCCGGAACCGAAGTGGGTCATCGCGATGGGGAACTGCACCGTGAGCGGCGGCATCTTCTACTACGACACCTACTCGGTGGTGCGCGGTGCCGACGAGTTTCTGCCTGTCGATGTGTACATCGCAGGCTGTCCGCCGCGTCCTGAGTCCCTCCAAGACGGCATCGTTCAGCTCCGTGAGCTTGTGAAAAGCGAGTCGATCGCACCGGGGAAACGCTATGAGCGTGATCTCAAGCTGCCGCGGCCCGCGGATGCTACATATGCCAACGTCGATCCCGCCCGCACCGTCGCCGGGGACGGTGACGAGTGACGATGCCACACACACGGCTGCAGGAGCAACTGGCCGAACTCTCGCCCATGCTCTATCCGCTGTTCTCACTTGAGTTCGGTGACGCGGTGATCGGTGTGCCGCACGCAGGAGTTCTGGCGGCAGCACACGAACTCAGGCGGCTGGGCTTCGACCGCTTGGGCATGGTGACCGCCGTGGACCGAGGCGAGTGGCTGGTGCTGGTCTACCGGCTTCAGTCGCGTTCGCTGTCCGCTGCGGTGTTCATGAAGACGAAGGTGCCCCGAGACAACCCCGTCGTGGACAGCGTCTACGACGTCTGGCCTGCGGCCGACTGGCAGGAGCGCGAGGTCTTCGATCTGTTCGGCATCGTCTTCGAAGGACACCCGGACCTGCGGAGAATCATGCTCCCCGATGACTTCGAGGGCCATCCGCTACGCAAAGACTACGACGACGAGCGTCTCATACGGCGCCCTGAGTACATCTAGGGAGGTGTGACGAGCACATGAGCGTACAGATCCTGTCGCGTTCGGCCGCGACGAGCGAATCCGGCATCGCGGTCGAGGAGCTGGTGGTCAACGTGGGCCCGTCGCACCCTTCGACCCATGGTGTGGGACGCGTGATCGTGCACCTTGATGGCGATGTCGTCGTCAAGGCCGATCCGGTGATCGGGTACCTTCACCGGGGCATCGAGAAGATGGCCGAGAACAGGACCTACCTCCAGATCGTCCCGCTGACGGATCGCT
>CAYXQU010000280.1:0-2806 GCA_964467305.1 uncultured Eubacteriales bacterium | reverse complement strand
GACCGATTCTACGAGCGGATCATGTTCCCCATCCGCGATCTGCAGGGGCGTGTCATCGCCTTCGGCGGCCGGGTGGTTGGCTCAGGGGAGCCGAAGTACCTCAACACCAACGACACGCCGGTGTTCCGAAAGTCGGCGAATCTCTACGCGATCGACCGCGCGAAAGGCCCCATCACCGCCAACGGCACCGCAATAGTCGCCGAGGGCTACACCGACGTCATCTGTATGCACGAGGCTGGATTCACCCAGACCGTTGCAGCGCTCGGCACCGCGCTGACGCGCCAACACGTCAAGCTTCTGGGCCGCTTCGCCAAGCGGATCGTGTATCTGTTCGATGGCGACGAGGCCGGACTGCGTGCGGCCGACCGTGCCGTGGAGTTCATCGACAGCGACGCGACGCCGGAAGCGGGACGTGCCAGAGTCGAGCTCGCGGTCTCCGTTCTCCCTGAGGGGCTGGATCCGGCGGATTTCATCGCCAAGTACGGCGCATCGCAGTTAGAGGATATGGTCGCTGAGGCTGAACCCCTGCTGAGGTTCGCCATCGACAGACGGTTGTCACGCTGGGATCTCGATCGCCCCGAGGAGCGCGCGCAGGCCCTGAGGGATGCCGTCTCGGTGCTGGCACCGATCAAGGAGTCGCTGCTCGCATCGGACTACGGGAACTACATCGCAGACCGGTTGATGTCAGACGTCGCGATCGTGAACCGTGCCCTGCGCGAGGCCCCCAGCCGCCCGCTGCCCCCTTCAGAGGAGGCGCAGCCCGGTGAAGCGCACGCCACGGCACCCCTGACTCCGCGCACGCGTGCGGAGAGAGACCTGCTGGCTTTGATGGTTGCCTACCCCCGCCTGCGCGAACGGGCACGGCAGTTGCTTGCAGACAACCTCTGGGCCGACCCCACACATCAAGCCATCGCAAAGATCGTGGCAGATGCAGGGACGAGTGTGAATCCGTCGGTACTTGCGGGTACCGTTGAGGAGCAGGAGCCCGGCGCTGCGGTACTTCTCGCCACCGCCGATACCGATGTCGCGGAGGCGCGCATCGAAGCGGTGGTCGATGAGTTGATAGACCGCATCAAGGAGTTCGAACTGGAACGGCGAATTGCGGCAGGTAAGGCGCAACTCAAACAGCCGGGTTCGTTCAAGGACCAGGCCGAGTATGACGAGGTATTCATGGAGCTGGCATCGCTCCAGAAGGAACTGGCGGCGCTCCGGCATCGAATCGCCTGAGCTCAGCCAAGTCAACGTACGCGACACGATCGAGGAGCAGCGTGGCCGAGAAACCCAATGACACGTCAAACGTGAAGAGCACGCGTAAGTCCGCACCAGCCGCGAAGGGTTCGACGCAGAAGAGCAAGGCGACCAAAGCCGCCGATGTCCTCGCGCCGGAACTTCATGTTCCAGAGCTCGATATGCTGGTCAAGATGGGACGCTCGAAAGGCAACCTGACCGACGAAGAGATCCAGGGTGCGCTATCGGATGTGGATCTGTCCGAGGAGCAGTTCGATCGGGTGTATTCCTTCTTCAAGGAGACCGGGATCGAGATCGTCGAGGATCCATCTCACATCCTTGATCCCGATGCGGTGGCAGATACCGTGGCTGAGGCGGAGCCGCAGGACAGTGACGGCGCTGATGACGGTGACGTCGCCTCCGAGGTTGCCGTCGTTGACATCGTGCTGCCCAAGGTCGCGCCCAAGGCCGGCAAGAAGAAGCCCAAGAAGCGCTCTACCGACACCACCCATCTCGCGCCGCTGACCGGGGATCCGGTACGGATGTACCTCAAGGAGATCGGTAAGGTTCCGCTTCTGACGGCGGCTCAAGAGGTCGATCTCGCGATGAAGATCGAGGCCGGACTCGAGGCGGCGGCGAAGCTTGAAGAGGCCGAAGACGCCGGCACCAACCTCGATCGCGCCGAGAGGCGCCGACTGCACCGCATCGAGCAGGTCGGTCTCGACGCCAAGCAGCAGCTCGTCGAGGCGAACCTGCGCCTGGTCGTGTCGATCGCTAAACGCTACGTTGGCCGCGGGATGCTCTTCCTCGATCTCATCCAAGAAGGCAACCTGGGCCTGATCAGAGCCGTCGAGAAGTTCGAGTACACCAAGGGCTTCAAGTTCTCGACGTACGCGACGTGGTGGATTCGTCAGGCGATCACTCGCGCCATCGCGGACCAGGCGCGCACCATCCGAATCCCGGTCCACATGGTCGAGACCATCAACAAGTTGATTCGTATCCAGCGCCAACTGCTCCAAGAGCTTGGGCGTGAGCCCACTCCCGAGGAGATCGGCGAGAAGATGGAGATGACCGCCGAGCGGGTGCGCGAGATACTCAAGATCAGCCAGGAGCCGGTCAGCCTGGAGACCCCGATCGGTGAAGAAGAGGACAGCCAGCTGGGAGACTTCATCGAAGACGGGGAGGCGGTCGTTCCGCCGGACGCCGCGAGCTTCTCCATGCTCCAAGAGCAGCTGGGCAAGGTGCTCGACGGCCTGTCTGAACGTGAACGCAAGGTCATCGAGCTGCGTTTCGGCCTCATGGACGGGCATCCCCGTACGCTCGAAGAGGTGGGGCGCGAGTTCGGTGTGACGCGTGAGCGGATCCGTCAGATCGAGAGCAAGACGCTGTGCAAGCTGAGGCACCCCAGCCGTTCGAGCAGGCTGCGCGACTACCTCGAGTAGGTCGACCGTTCATGGCGCTTCGATGCTTGGGTGCGACACGACTCTCGAAATGAAGAAGGCCCCGCGAGATGCGGGGCCTTCGCTGTCGATATGGCTCCCCGGGTAGGACTCGAACCTACAACCCTCCGGTTAACAGC
>CAYXQU010000279.1:0-2813 GCA_964467305.1 uncultured Eubacteriales bacterium | reverse complement strand
GTCAGACACCATCATCGAGCTGGAGATCACACCCAACCGCCCGGACTGCCTGTCGATGGTTGGCGTCGCGCGCGAGGTGGGTGCGGTGCTCGAACAGGAATCGACGTTCCCCTCGTTCTCGGTGTCGGAGAAGGGCGCCGCCACGGCCGATCGGTGCGCGGTGGAGATCGCCGACCCTGCACTATGCCCGCGCTACACGGCACGGATCATACGCGACGTGAAGATCGGACCGTCCCCGGCGTGGCTTGCCGAGAAGGTACAGGCCGCCGGAGCGCGTTCGATCAGCAACGTGGTCGATATCACCAACTACGTGATGTTCGAACTGGGCCAGCCCCTGCACGCCTTCGATCTCGACACGCTCGGCACCGATGACGCGGGCAAAACGAGCATCCTCGTGCGCTCCGCGGCGCCGGGCGAGACGCTTCGCACCCTCGATGGCATGGACCGGGCTTTGACCCCGTCGACGCTGCTGATCTGCGATCCAACCGGTCCGGTGGCACTTGCCGGCGTCATGGGCGGAGAGAGCACCGAGGTCTCGGACACGACGGTCAACATCTTGCTCGAGGCCGCCTGCTTCGATCCCGAGACCACAAGCCGCACGAGCCGTACGTTGGGCCTGATCTCCGAGGCGTCGCTGCGTTTCGAGCGCGGCGTCGACCGCACCACCTGCATCGAGGCGCTCGACCGGGCGGCATCGCTGATGGCCGAGCTCGCCGGCGGCACCGTCGCGACGGGAGTGGTCGACGTCTACCCCGAACCGCACGTGCCCACAGAGCTGACGTTGCGCCTGCCTCGGCTCCGAGCGCTGTTGGGAGTTGACATCGACGGCGCTACCGCACAAGCGATTCTGACCCGGCTGGGGTTCGAGTGCACCTCCGAAGAAGATGCACTCAAGGTCGTCGTGCCCAGCTATCGGCCCGATGTCGAGCGTGAGGTCGACCTCATCGAGGAGGTCTTGCGCGTGTGGGGCATGGAGCGCGTCGAATCCACGCTGCCGGGCGGCCGCACCAGGGTGGGGTCGCTGAGTGTGGAGCAGCGCTGGCGCGACCGCATCGATGCCACCTTGCGTGCGGTCGGCCTCAACGAGACCATGACCTACGCGTTCTCGGATCCCGAGGACGTCGAACGCTGCGCCATCCCGCTTGCCGAAGACGAGATGCTCGTCGAGGTACTCAACCCCATGTCGGGTGAGCAGGCGGTGCTGCGTCGGTCGCTGCTGCCGGGACTACTTCGCAGCGTCTCGTACAACCAGCGACGTGGCGTCGCAGATGTCCACCTCTACGAGATCGGCACCACGTTCGTGACCGCCCAGGGACGAAAGCAGCCCAAGGAGCGGGCGACGGTGGCAGCCGTGCTCACCGGCTCGTGGAATCCGCCGGCCTGGAACGACCCGGCTTCCGGTCTCGACTTCTTCGACGGCAAGGGCGTGCTCGAGACGCTCGCGCGCGAACTCGCACTCCCGCGCTTCAAGGTGAGGGAGGCCGAGAAGGAGTGGCTGCAGCCCGGCCGCTCGGCCGAGGTCCTCGTGGGAGGCGAGGTCGTGGGGTGGCTTGGCGAGGTGCACCCCAGCGTCCTCTCACGCTTCGAGGCCGACTCTCCGGTGGTCGCCTTCGAGGTCGACGTGGCTCGCATCATCCGTTCGGCCCGTCCGGCCAGACCCTACGTCGATGTGCCCCGCTTCCCGGCGGTCGAACTCGATATGGCCATCGTGGTGCCTCAGGATGTCTCGGCCGAACGCGTCGAGCAGGCGATCGTCTCGGCGGGCGGGAAGCTGCTCGGCGAAGTCCGGCTGTTCGATGTCTACACCGGCACCGGCGTGCCTGAAGGCAGCAAGTCGCTGGCGTACTCGCTGTCTTACCGGGCGAAGGACCGCACGCTCACCACCGAGGAGGTCGACGCGGCCCACGCGAAGCTGGTGCGCAAGGTCACCGGGGCGGTTGGTGGAGAGCTGCGCGGATAGGTTTGCGATAATTCCGCATATTGTTTGACTTGTATGCGATTTTGCGGATATAGTGCGCGGAAACTCTCTTTCGAGAATGGGAGCACGTGTGCTGAAGGTGGCTGTCATCGGTGCGGCGGGATACGCCGGGATCGAGGTTGTGCGCTGGGTGCTGGGACACCCGGAGCTCGAGCTCGTCGTGGCGACCTCAACCTCGGATGCGGGCCGGCCTATCGCGCAGGTCTACCCGGCTCTCGCGCTCGCGACTGACCTCGTCTTCTCAGTGCCCGACGTCGATGCGTTGGCTTCGGCCGCAGACGTCGTCTTCCTCGCGGTTCCGCACACTGCGGCGCTTGCGCTGGTCCCGCCGCTCATGCAGCGCGGTGTGACCGTCATAGACCTCTCGGCGGACTACCGCCTGAGCGATGAAGCCGTCTACGAACAGTGGTACGGGGTGCCACACACGAGCCCGGAGCTGCTCGGCGACGCAGTGTACGGCCTTCCTGAGCTCGACCGCAGCAGGCTGCCCGGCGCCAGGCTGGTCGCGGTCCCGGGATGCTACCCCACGGCCACGGTGCTCGCAGCGATGCCGGCACTCGAGTCGGGGATCGCGCTTGGGACGCGCGTGGTCGTCGACGCCAAATCGGGCGTCTCGGGTGCGGGTCGCAGCCCGTCGGCAACGACGCACTTCGTTGCGGCGAACGAATCGTGCATGCCCTACAAGGTTGGCGGACATCGGCATACCCCGGAGATGGAGCAGATCTTCGCCACAACCGCCGGCCGGCAGGTCAGCGTCGTTTTCACGCCCCATCTCGTGCCGCTCACCAGGGGGCTTCTGTCCACGGTGTACCTTGAGATCGAGAAGGGTCTCGAC
>CAYXQU010000278.1:0-2827 GCA_964467305.1 uncultured Eubacteriales bacterium | reverse complement strand
CTTCAGGTGCTCGGCTGAGCTCCTGGGGCTGACCGTGCCGCTCTCAGACGAAGAGATCGCCGGTGTGATCGACGAGCTGCTCGCCCGAAACGGCCATGCCGAGGCGACCGTGCGCCTCGTGCTCACCGGCGGCTACTCTCCTGACGGCATGCACTTCGACCCCGCCACCCCCACGTTCCTGATCGTGACCCACGAGATGTTCTCGGTGCCGGCCCATCTCTACGAGCAGGGTGCGAAGCTGCTCACCGTGGAGCATCGCCGAGAAGTCCCCGAGGCCAAGAGCACGAACTACCTCACCTGGCTGCGCAACCACCCGCGTATCGAGACCGAAGGCGCGCTGGACCTGCTCTACCACGCGGCCGGTATCGTCTCCGAGGCCGCCACCGCGAGCTTCTATGTGGTGCGCGACGGCGTCATCCTCGCACCCGAAAGCGGCGTGCTATGGGGAACCGTGGGCGGCTGGGTGCTTGATCTGGCCAAGGGCAACCATCCCATCGAGTACCGGCCTGTGACGCTGGAAGAGACCCTCGATGCCGATGAGTGCTTCCTGACCTCGAGCGTACGCGGGGTCGTGCCAATCACCCGCATCGACGAGCACGTCATTGGCGACGGGACTCCCGGCCCGGTGACCCGCGATCTGATGGCGCGGTTCGAGGAGTCGATCGCGGGGTTGTAACGGGTCGCGCGAGCCTACGGCTCCAGCAGCACCTTCATCGCACCGGGGCGACCGGCGGCCTCGACCGCTTCCAGTGCCTGCGCGATCGGGTAGCGCGCTTCGATGAGCGGCACCGGGTCAACGGCTCCGCGCGCGAGCAGCTCAAGTGCCGGCGCGAACGGTCCGCACCGGGAACCCACCACGGTGATCTCGTCGACCACGAACGGCGCGAGATCGAGGGTGACCTCGCCTCGGTACGTCGACTTGAGCACGAGCGTGCCACGAGGGCGCAGCGCCGTCTTCGCCATGTCCAGGCCCGACGGCGAGCCGGTCGCCTCAACCACCACGTCCCAGCAGCGTTCACCCACATCGGCGGCGTCGATGCACTGCACGCCACCCAGCTCAAGCAGCGCGATCTGACGTTCGTGGCGCGCTACGGCCCTCACGCGAGCACCGGTGAGCTGCAGCACGCGTCCCACCAGCTGGCCCAGCCTGCCGGCGCCGATCAGTAGCACCCGGTCGCCGGGACGGATATGCACCTGCTCGAGGATCTCGAGCGCGGCGGCGAGCGGTTCGGTGAAGGCGGCGGCTTCGTTAGAGACGCCATGGGGCACGCGGTGCAGGTTCGCGACAGGCACGCGAACGTACTGGGCGTGGGATCCATCGTGGGCGACGATCCCCAGCACCGTGCGAGACTCGCAATGCGTGGGCGCCCCCCTGCGGCACATCTCGCACTTCCCGCAGGCGGCGTTGATCTCGCCCACCACGCGCTCGCCCACCCAGGAGGAGTCCGGCGCCTCGACCACTTCGCCCACGAACTCGTGGCCCGGCACACCGGTGTAAGGATAGTAGCCGCGCACGAGCTCAAGGTCGGTACCGCAGATCCCCGACAAGCTCACGCGCACGAGCGCCTCGCCCGCCGCGGCCGGCACATCGATCTCACGGACGGAGAGCTGCTTGTCCTGAAGCCACAACGCCTTCATGTGAACTCCTCGCACACGGGTTCCGAGACAGGGCGCGAAGGCGACGGGCGGTGCCTTGCGCGGACCGCGTAACAGCATACCGCTGGGAGGCCATCGCGCGTGGCAGCGGCCTTGGCACGTCCTGTGCTAGTATGTCGCAACATATAGCGATATATCGGTACACAGAATCCGATACAACGAAAGGAAGCGACATGCATCGCAACCAACACCAGCGAGCCGCCTGCGGGCAGCCCGCGCACGCGTTCCACCACCCCGCCTTCGGCCGCCACGGCTTCAAGCACCCCTTCGGCATGGCCGGCCACCCGCACGGATTCGGTCCCGGCAGCCGCGCTCGCCGCGGTGACGTCCGTGCCGCCGTACTGCGCCTGCTCTCCGAGCAGCCCATGCACGGCTACCAGATCATCCAGGAACTCTCGGAGCGAAGCGAAGGCGCATGGACCCCGTCTGCGGGCTCGGTCTACCCCACCTTGCAGCTGCTGGCCGATGAAGGCCTGATCGTCGCCGAGGAGACCTCCGGCAAGAAGGTCTTCAGCCTCACGCAGGCCGGAGAGGCCGCCGTCGCGAAGCATGCCGATAGGCCGGCTCCGTGGGAAGAAGCTACTCAGGGCGACTCGGGCGCTCATGGATATCGCGAATCGGCGGGTCGTCTCGCCCAAGCGATGTTCCAGGTTGGCAAGACCGGCTCGGCCGAGCAGCTAGCCGCTGCGACCGCGATCCTCGACGAGGCCCGCAAGAAGCTCTACGCCCTGCTCGCCGAGTAGCGCGCACGACACTGGAGGACGAATGACGGCGTCACAGCTTCGTGCTCGCTACTGGAGGATCGTCTTCTTCTTCGGTCGCGTCACCCTGAGCTTCATCTTCTGGGAGATCCTCTTGCGGCGCGTGGGCCTGGGACGGCTCGCCAACGCGAACCGCTCGCAGCGCAGCCGTGCCACCGCCGTGCGCTTCCGCGCGCTCGCGATCCGCATGGGCGGCCTTATGATCAAGGTGGGCCAGTTCCTCTCGGCACGTCTGGACATACTGCCGCCGGAGATCACCGATGAGCTCGCCGGCCTGCAAGACGAAGTCCCTGCCGAGAACTTCGCCGCGATACGCGAGCAGGCGGAATCCGAGCTGGGGCAGCCGCTCGTCCAGCACTTCGCCTGGTTAGAGGAGACGCCACTTGCCGCCGCGTCGCTGGGGCAGGCGC
>CAYXQU010000277.1:0-2863 GCA_964467305.1 uncultured Eubacteriales bacterium | reverse complement strand
AGGGGCCGAACCACCCAACGCCGACGATCTGGTGGGACGGGTGCTCGATGAGATCCTCGACGCGCTTGATGAGGCCGACAAGGACCGCCTGTATCCTGTGGGGGTCCCGGCGCTGCTCGCGCAACCCGAGTTCCACGACGCCGAGGTTGCGCGCCCGCTGATCGAGTTCCTCGAAGACGGCCTTGCGGTCCTCGAGGCGCTCTCCGAGGTGCTGGGTGAACGTGACGTGACGATACGGATCGGTCACGAGAACCGCCGCGCGGAGCTGGGCAACGTGAGTCTGGTCGCGACGAACTACGGTTCCGGTTCGGCCGACGGGGTCGTGGGAGTGATCGGGCCCACGAGAATGGACTATCCACGGGCGATCGACGCGGTTCGCGTCGTATCGGGCCGCCTTGAGGACCTGCTCGCCTAGAAGTCAGAGAAGACGTGGGGTGGTTTCGCGCCGCCATGTGATGAAGAAGGGGACGACGAGTGCCTGCCGGTACCAAAGACTACTACGGGGTTCTGGGAGTTGAGCGCAGCGCCAGCGCTGACGAGATCAAGAAGGCGTTTCGCCGAAAGGCGCGCGAACTGCACCCCGACGTGAACAAAGCCGCCGATGCCGAGGACCGCTTCAAGGAGGTCAACGAGGCATACGACGTCTTGTCCGACCCTACGAAGAAGCAGCAGTACGACACCTTCGGTTCGGTGGGAGGAAGGCCCGGAGCCGGTGGGGCAGGCGGTTACCAGTACGTCGACCTGAACGACCTGTTCGGCGGCGGCGCATCAGGCGGCTTCGACATGGGCGACCTGTTCAGCGCGTTCTTCGGTGGCGTGCAGGGTGGCGGTCGCGGGGTGCGGCTCGAGGGTAGGGACATGGCCATGTCGGTCACGATCACCCTCGAAGAAGCCGCACGCGGAGCCGAGAAGGAGATCGTGCTCGACCGGCTCGCGCCGTGCGACGTGTGTGGTGGCAGCGGGGTGGCCGAAGGCGGCTCGGTGGTCACGTGCACGGACTGCAACGGCAGCGGGCAGAAGGTCTCGGTCAAGCGCACCTTTCTGGGCAACATGCAGACCATGGCGCCGTGCGATCGCTGCTCGGCCACCGGGCATACGATCGACCAGCCGTGCGATGAGTGCCAGGGTTCCGGGCGCGTGCCCGACCGCCAGCACGTGAGCGTCACCATTCCGGAAGGGATCAACTCGGGTCAGCAGATCAGGCTGCGCGGCATGGGCGAGGCCGGAATCCGTGGCGCGGCCGCCGGAGACCTGATCGTCACGGTGCGTGTGACTGAGCACGACCACCTGCACCGTGAGGGTAACGACCTGCACTGCAAGGCCACGGTGACCATCACGCAGGCAGCGCTGGGCGCCGTTCTGTCCATCGATGGGCTGCTCGAGGAAAACGAGGTGCACGTCCCCGCGGGAACGCAACACGGCGATACCGTGCGGCTCAAGGGTCGCGGCATGCCGCGCATCGGCGGTGGCGGTTCTCGGGGGGATCTCTACGTCCACCTGGGAGTCGAGGTCCCCAAGAAGCTGACGAAACGTCAAAGAGAGCTCATGTCCGAGCTCGCCGAGGAGTTCGGCGATGAGACGAACTCGAACAGAAGCGGGCTCGACAGGCTCAAGGACTGGCTGCGGGGGTAGACGGTGTCGGCCCCGCGATTCTTCCTTGACGAGAGCTTTCGCCCGGCAAGCGGTGCCGAGGTGGTCGTGCCTCTGAGTGCTGAAGACCTGCATCATGCCGTGCGGGTCAGCCGGATTCGCCCGGGGGAGATCGTCGTCGTCGTGTCCCCTGACGCACGCTGTTGGCACGTCGAGGTGACGCGTATCAGCGCACATGAAGTGGCCGGTGTCGTCACTGCCTGCGATGAGCAGGCGTCGCCGCCTCTTCAGGTGGTGCTGTTCCAAGGCGTGGCCAAGGGCGACAAGATGGACGCGATCGTCAGGCAGTCGGTGGAAGTGGGCGTGAGTGAGATCGTACCGGTCATCACCGGCCGTACCGTGGTCAGACTCGACGGCAAGAAGAGCGATGCGCGCGTGGCCCGCTGGCGCAAGATCGCGCTGTCGGCCGCACAGCAAGCGGGGCGGGGATCGGTTCCCGCCGTGCACGACGTGGTCGCGATCGCCGACGCCGCTGCGATGATCGCGGATTTCGACCGCGCGTGGGCGCTTTGGGAGGAGTCGGGACCGCGGCTGCTGGGACCGGCGGTTCGGCGAGCCGTGTCAGCCGGCGCACGTCGCGTCGCGCTGGTGGTAGGGCCCGAGGGCGGCCTGGACACCCGCGAGGTTGAGCTTCTCGCGTCCCATGGTTGCGAGGTGGCGTCACTTGGGCCGTTCATCCTGCGAACCGAGACCGCCGCGGTGGTGTCCACGGCGCTGGCTATCGCGGCCGCACTCGAAGTTGCGGTCGACTGATGGGAAGCGCGCCCGTCGAGGGCCCGTCGGTCCATTTCCGCACGTTGGGCTGCAAGGTCAACCGCGTCGAGTCGGATCGCTTCGCCGCAACCGCGCTGGGGTTGGGTGCCACGGTGGTCGATCCCGATCGTGCCGCGGTGATAGTCATCAACACCTGCACGGTGACCGGCGAGGCGGACGCTAAGGCGCGCAAGGCGGTCAGGCAGGCTCTCAAGGCTGCGATGAGCCCCGTTGTGGTGGTCACCGGATGCCTGGCGGCGCTCGACGCTGAGGGCCTTCGGTGCCTGGATGAGCGGGTGGTCGTCGAAGCCGACAAGGAACGAGTCGCCCATCGCGTGGCGAACCTGCTTGGTCTTGACGCCGATGAGGCCCCAGCCGGCGCCGGCGTTGTGGCCGTCGGGCAGGAGTTTCGCACGCGCGGCTCCATCAAAGTCGAAGACGGTTGCGACAACCGCTGCAC
>CAYXQU010000276.1:0-2871 GCA_964467305.1 uncultured Eubacteriales bacterium | reverse complement strand
TCTGCGGCGGGGTTGGTGGTGGTCTCGTCACTCATGGGACACCTCTTTCTCGGGGGTCGGCCCATCTGGTTGGGGCCGGGCTTTCTGAGATGAGTGTGGCCTCGCGAGCTTAACGACCGCGTTCGGCGCGGTGACGGTTCCGTAATCGGCGCTCAGGCACCGTCGCTGGCTGCTTCCACGCCGCCGTCACGGGCGACTCCGGTGCCCTAGCAGCCGCAGCTGGGTTCCCCGCCGCTGATCCAGCTGTTGATGATGGCGGCCGCACATCCTACGCCGGGCTTGAGTGTGATCGCGTCTTGCGCGCAGTTCTTGGCGCACGCACCGCACTCCATGCAAGCATCGAGATCGACGATGCGAGCGACGCGGTCTGTGACCTCGAACACGCCGTGGGGGCACACCAAGGTGCACACCTTGCACCCGTTGCACTTCTCGGCGTGCAGCTCGAGGGTGGCGACACCCGTCAGGTAGCGCAGCCCGGCCATCTAGCCCACCACCAATCCCACGACGAAAGCGCCCAGGCCACCGGCCAGCCCCGCGAGCTGCAGCGGGATGGCGCGGCGCATCTCCTTCTCGACACCCGAGGGCGACGTGTACGTCGACGACCCGGTGAAGTTCATGGCCACGAAGCTCGCGATCGCGGCACCCACCGCCAGAACGCCCCACACCCACACCGGGGTCGAGCCGCTCGCGATGAGCCATCCCAGCGCGGGCAGAAGCACCAGCACCCCGGCGATCGCGCCCTTCGCCGAGAACGCCCGCCCCGGCAGCCAGGGAAGCAGCACCGGCGTCACGAAGGCGCCCGCGACCACGGCGAGCGCGGCACCAACCCCCATCATGACCGCGGGTAGCAGCACCTGCGGCCACACGAGCAGCCCCAAGACGATCATCACCGCGAGCACGCCGGCGACGATCGCCGTCTCCCTCCCCCACAGCATCGACAGCTCGACACCCGTGAGCTTGGCGCGCTCCGCCATGGGGAACGTCACCCGCCGCATCGCCGGCGTCGCTTTCATGCCTGTGTCGAGAAACGCCGGCAGATCACTCGCACGCACCGGTCCCCACACCACCGAGAAGCCCGTCATCGCCCGCACCTCGTGCGCCGCGACACCGGTCGCCCCCAGCTGTGGCAGCACGAGGCGGGTGTGGCTCACCACCTGCTCGAGTCTCGCCTCTCTCACCATGCGCACCACTTCATCGGTCCCGAAGGTGCCTTTGCCCGCAGCACACCAGACGTTGATGCCGCGCGTGTCGATCACGAGGATCCATAGATCGCGGCCTTCGAGCTCGCGCCTGAGGTGGTCGAGGGTCAGTTTGTAGTTGCCGGTCACCAGGACGGGCGCCGTGTCGTCCGGATCACCCACACCGTAGAGGCCCGGTCTGACGCGATAGTCGCTGCGACCCACGTTGAGGCGCACCCGCAGCGCACCCAGGCGATCCGCGCGGGTGATGGTGGTGCTGATCCGCGCGACGGGTCCTGCGAAGGTGGTGATCTCACCGGTGACGTAGGGTGCGGGCCCGTAGTCGTAGTGAGCCCGGGTCGATCCGCAGCAGGCGCTAGGGCCACAGCATTCGGTCATGACGTCTCCTTTGGTGAGACGCACGAACAACAGGTGCTCGGCGCGCGCTTGGCCCGAGTCGCCACTTCGTCAAGCGCACGCGCCAGAGACGTGATGGCGTCTTGCCGAAGACTGCAGTGCAGCCACGACCCTCTTCGGGTGGTGCTCACCAGGCCCGCGTCGCGGAGCTTCTTGATGTGGTGCGAGGCCAAGGCGTTCGATATTCCCAACGCGCACGAGACGTCGCAGACGCACCGCTCGCCCCCTGCGAGAAGCTCGATGATGGCGAGGCGTTTGGGATCGGCAAGTGCCTGGAAGGTGACAGTGTCCATGTGCCGATCTTAGTCAAATGTGCGTTTGACTGTCAAACCAGTGTTTGAATCCCATCGCGCGATGCCGCCCGCCCCTATCCGCACATCGCGGTGAACCGACCGTTCGGGGTTTCGCCACATCCCGACTGTCATAGTTGTTACATTCGGTTACATTGGCGCGTTTCCCGCGTACACTCATCTTCGGCAATCATGTCCGTCGCCACTTCCCGCGCCACGCAGGGAGTCTGGCACCAGGAGGCATCAACGATGGCGCACGTACGCTCGCTCTTCTTCAAAGGCCCGCTCTCGGACGTCGAGAACAAAGCAGTCACCGCGTTCAAGCTGGGCCGCCCCAGCGATGTCATCTGGAACATCACCAACAAGTGCAACCTTCTGTGCGACCACTGCTACATGGCGGCGGACTGCACAACCCTCCCCGACGAACTCACCGACGAGGAGACCATCGCGCTCGTGCACCAGATGGGTGAGCGCGGCCTGCCTGCGCTTTTCCTGTCCGGCGGCGAGCCCATGATGCGCAAGAACTTCTGGGAGATCCTCGAGCTGGCGCGCTCCTACGGCATCCGCGTGACCGTCTCGACCAACTGCACGCTCATGAACCGCGAGGCGGCCAAGCGTCTCAAGGCCAACGGCATCGACTGGATCGCCACCTCGCTCTACGGTCCCGCGGAGTTCCACGATGCCATGGTTGGGGTTCCCGGAACCCGGGACCGCGTTGTCGAGGCGATCAAGGTGCTGCGCGAGGAAGGCGTCAACGTCGCCATCAAGACGGCCATCTCGGCTGCCACGTGGCCCTATGTCTACGACCTCATCGCCGAGGCCAAAGAACTTGGCGTGGGCCTTCTCTACTTCTGCGACCTCATAACCGCCGGCCGAAGCGAAGGCGACGACGACGGCCGGATCACCGCCGAGCAGTGGCGCGAACTGGGCGACTTCATCGTCGAGGACATCTTGTCAGAGGAGTCCACGATGGAGTGGGACATAGG
>CAYXQU010000275.1:0-2873 GCA_964467305.1 uncultured Eubacteriales bacterium | reverse complement strand
ACCCGACGTTGCAATCGTGATGGAGTCTGCGACCGCCAGGCCCGTCGTAAGAGATGCGCCAGTGTTCAGGGTCTCGGCGGATGGAGCTACATCCCAGACATCCGCATGTACGCCGCGATACTGGCGCAGCACGATGCTCCAGCGACCCGATGCACTCAGCGTGAACGCATAGGCTGACGGCTCGCTGCTACCAGCGATCCGGTGCATGACGTAGTAGCGGGCGCTGTCCGGGTTGCTCCCATAGTGGTCCGTGGTGAACGAATACGCGCCGTTGTTGTCGCTTACTGCGTTGGTGGCCCCGTTCGCGTTGACGGTGGCGATGATGACATCGCCGGATGAGATGGTGAACCCGTGGGTGAGAGATATTGCGGTTCCGCTAGAGGCGTCTAGTGATGCCGTTGCGACTAGTGAGATCGCCACTTCCTACCCCCTGTCCAGCGCGAGCAGTTTCTTGAGGTCGATGCACATGACGATGAGGCCGGGCGTGCGCGTCGTCTTCGTGACCTGTCCGCCGTAAGCGCCGATGTTGCCTTCGACGGTATAGATGCGCTTGTTCACCCAGCCGCCATAGGAGAAGCCGACGTGGTCGGGCGTCGCGTCCGTGCCCGGCCAGTTGAAGATGAGGATGTCGCCCTTGGCGGCCAGCGCGACCGGCTTGGTAAGCTTCTTCGCCTTCGCCCACGAGGTCCAGTTCGGCACCCAGGCGGGGTTCACCGGCAGCGGACCCTTGTAGCCGTACTTCTTGAGCACCCAGACGACGTAGGCCGCGCACCAGGCGGCGTTGGTGTGGATGCCGACGGCGGCGAGGAACTTCCTGACCGGCCCCCAGTTCGAGCCCGCAGGCCATTCATGCGTGCCAAGCTCAGAGATGGCGACGGCCATGAAGCGGTTGCGCAGCGGTGGCGGGAACAGCAACTGCCGCGTGGCAAGGTCGAACTGCCCGCTGACGTGCTTCAGCTTGGCCATGCGCTGCACGCGCTTGATGAGCGTGCGCGCCGGAGCGCCGACGCGCGGCGTCTGCCAGCGGAAGCCCTTGGGGATGTCCTCGCGCTTGCCGCCGTTCTTGAGGAACCACTGACGCAATTTCCATTTGCGACGCGGTGCTTTGGGGTCCAGTCGGGGCTTGGCCACGTCAGTCTCCTCTCACGGGTGTCCGAACCACAGGTAGTTCACGCCGATGTTGACGAGCGTGACGACGGCCGCGACGAGGATGGCGAGGACCGCCGCGCCGAGCTTGCCGCCCAGCGTCCACATGAAGAAGGTGCGCTGTGCGGTCTCTGCGTCGCCGCCCCGGCGCTCCTTGCGGTAGTCGGAGCCGGAGGCGTCACCCTCACGGCGCGGCGCGTGGTATTCGCTCATGTGCGCGTTGTGGCGTTGCTCGTGCTCATTACGTGCAACCTCCAGCATCCGCGTCTCACAGTTCTCTTCCTGACGCACTCGCCAGCGTTCCAGTGCGTCGATGCGCTCGCCGCGCACGTTGCCCTCGGCGACCAGCGTCTGTATCTCTTCGACGACCTCGTCATGACGTGCCTCGTTGTCCTCGTCGAAGGCAAACACCAGCTCGACGATGTCGCTGTTCTCAAGCGGGTCGCCGTTACGGCGCAGCGCCCACTGGCGCACCTTGCGTTCGGCGGCGTCGGTCATGTCAGCCTTCGGATGTCCACACGGTACAATCCAGTTCTGTGTGACGACCTTTGTGATGGTGGAGCTTCTATGTACTGGAGCGATTCTATAGTCCCAGTATACGATGTCCCCTTACGTTCTACTAGAACTGTGGTGTTGGCGTTGTCTTCGAGGAAGTCGCAGGCCGTCTCCGGGTTGACGTCCCAGAGCTTGCCCGTGATGTTCGACTCGACCTCGTCCCATATCTTCAGGTAGTAGGAGTAGAGCTTGGTCTGCTTCGGCGTCGGGCGGAAGAGGACTGCTATCTCGGTGACGACAGGTGTAGCGACAGAGCCGTTAATGACGCTGTCCACATGGGAGAGTGACTCGACAAGTGAGAACCCATCTTCGCTGGTACTAGCAAGGGTTATGACGTTTCCGACGTTCGAGGCCGTTACTCCAGGCACTCCGTAGGTGGCGTCATTCACGCAGGTGCAGAACTCTTCGGCATCCTCCTCGTCCGTCCCATTGATAGCGAACTCCCGTGACGACTCATCCGTCGTCGTCGCGTGTGCCGTGAAAACGAGGTCGTCGATGTAAATCTTGCTCGTTGCAAGAACGGAGTTGAAGGTCAGCGTAGCAGAACTCGACTTCGCTGCGATGCTCACCTTATATTGGATCGTTCTTCCTATGATGCTTAGTGGGAACACCTTGAGCGTCTCGGTAGACAGGTCAGTGTCCTCGGTAGTGGTGAAGCTCTGGCCGTCTATCGTTCCGGAAAGTCGGAGATTGCAGTTGCCCGGTAGTGCGTTTTCCAACGTGGCGTGGATGGCATGGAAATACTTGTCCACGGTCGGCATGTTGCCAGAAGACCGTGAAGAGAGTAGATAGGGAGGTTCTTCGGATGCGCTGACATCCGTTGTCTTGTAGGTCATGGTCGATGTGTAGGTAGTCCCGTAGCCGGAGCAAGCGGCGCACACCTTGTCACGCCAGCAAGCAATCTTGACGCCCGTAACGAGCGTAGAGAAACTGTCGCCAGAAACAGCCCCGTCATCTGTCCAGCGCACGTTGCTGATGGTAACGTGGTCGTCAGTCGCACCAACAAGACTGCGCGAGCCACTTATCCACACCTTCTTTGCGTTGGAGGTGGCTTTAGTCGCGTAGCCGTATGCCAGTTGTATCCCATCGGCGTACAGTCGTGCCGTCGCCGTGCCGGAAGGCCCGTCCTTCTTGAGCGTCAGACGCAGGGTATGAGCCGCCCCCTTCGAGAG
>CAYXQU010000274.1:0-2878 GCA_964467305.1 uncultured Eubacteriales bacterium | reverse complement strand
GTATAAGAGACAGCCTCATCGCCGAGCATCCGCGACAGTGTGTCGAGCGGCGCGGTCGTAACCAGGTGCCGGTAGCCGATGCGCTCGCCATCTTCGGTGAAGACCGTGCGATTCTTGGCATCGATCCGTATCACACGGGTCTCAGTTCTCAGGAGTTCCTGCGGCAGGTTCGCCGCGATTGCATTCCAGAATGCGCCAGTGCCGCCCTTCTTGGGGAACAGGAATCGGTTGTTGGGGCCCCATGCGACATCATCCAAACCACTGCGCGCCGCGCGCGCGACCTGCTCTGGGTCGGGAACGCTGACACGCTCACCAATCCAACGGTACGACATCGACTGCAGTGGATGGGCCCAGACCTTACGGTTGTAGGGCACCATGAACTCCTCGGCGATGCCTTCACCGAAGGTGGCGTGGATGAACTCCAGGAAGCTGGCGGGCGTGTCGGAGCCGTGAGCTTGTGCGGCCGCGGCGGCGAACAGCCCACTGAGACAGCGCTCACGAGCGGATCCCTCCAGTCGATGCAGGTTGTTCTGGAAGGGATAGGGGATCCATGTGTGCTCATGCCGTATCCAGGCATGGCGCTCGTGCTCGTAGCAGTTCTCCGGACCGAGCGTCGAGCACAGCACCTCGTTGAAGGTGTCATAGTGCGAAAAACACACGTGCCCGCCGATGTCCCAGGTGTACCCGGCCTTGTCCACGATGCTGCGCGACAACCCACCGTACGTTGGCAGTTGTTCCAGCGCGAGCCAGTCGCGTTGACCGTGCGAGTCCAGACACCAAGCGGCGCCAAGGCCGGTGGGGCCGGCCCCCAGAATCAAGACCTCGAGGTCAGCCATTGGCGATCACCGGTCGGAGGTTCTTGATCGCGAATGCACGGACACGCAGACCACGAGCGAGAATCTGCATGAGTGCGATGAATGACAGTCGCCACAAGCGCCAGCTCGTGATCGAGACGGCCCCTGTCGCACGGTTCGTGTGGGCTACCGGAACGTTGGACACCGGCGCATGCGTCGCAGCGAACGCGCCTGCGATCAAGAGATTCGGAGCGAGGGTGTTCGGAGGAATGAGCGGCAGCAGCTCAGCCAGTACGTCGCTTCGCATGAGCCTGAACGGGACGTTGACATCGTCGACCCCGCTTCCGAACACCAGTCTGATGACGGTGCGCGATGCGGCGCTGATGAGAGCTCGGGCACGACCTTGGACCCGGCCGGTCCGCACGCCGAACACTCCGATGCGCCCATCCCGCTCTTGCCACAGCGCGGGGAACTGTTCTGCAGCTATCTCGTTGTCCGCATCGCATTGGAAGATCCAGCGGGCCTTGTGTACGGCTTGTCGGTAGCCTTCGAGCACCGTGGGGCCATGGCCTGCATTGGGCTTTGAGATGACAGCGACGCGTGCGTCGCCCTGGAACACTGCCAGGGCCGCTGCCGTGCCGTCGGTGGAACCATCATCGATGACGGTCAACACGAAGTCGAGGTGCAGACTCGTCAACGTGCCCAGCCAGGACTCGACGACCTGTGTGATGCAGTCTTCCTCGTTGAATGCGGGGATGACAAGTGCCACGTCAAGCGAGGGCATTGCGTTGTTCCTTTGCGTGTGGGCGTCTGCTTGCAGGCTATAGGTGGAGTGTTTCCGACCCAAGGTACCGCGATTAGGGGAACTTATGAAGAGGCATTAAGGTTGAGTTTCGGTTGAGGGATTGGAGCAGTTGGCGCGCGCTTCACTCTGCTATCGCGAGACCCGCGTAGAGATCGAGGTACTCGTCGACCATTCGGTTGAGACTCCAGTTCGCGGCCGCATGGCGCCATGCGGCTTCGCTCATCGACGTACGTTTCGCATCGTCGGTCATCAGCGCGAGCGCGCTGTCTGCGAGTGCCGATGCGTCCGACGGCGGCACCAGCATCCCGGTGAGACCGTCGACCAGCGCCTCGGGGATTCCACCAACGTTCGAGGCGATCACGGGCAGCCCGCATGACTGCGCTTCGAGGATGGCAAGCGGGTGGTTCTCGGCCCGCGCCGCGTGCAGAGCAAGGTCGCCGGCTTGCAGGTAGGTGGCGATGTGCCTCGGATCGCTGGTGAACGGTACCGACAAGATGCGCGCCCGCGGGCCCGGTGCGCCACCACCAGGCTTCATTCCGCCCAAAGCGAGCAAGACGACATCGGTGTCCAAGGTCTTATCGGCGATGGCATCGAGAGCGGCTGCGACCGTCGCATGATCCTTGTACGGATTCGCTGCGCTGGCGGCGCTGAAGACAAGCACCAAGGCGTTGGCATCGATACCCAACTCGCGTCTCGCTGCGTGCTTGTCGCCCGGCTGGAAGACCGACTGGTCGACGCCGTTGGGGATGTGATGCACGCTGGCGATCGCCTCGGCAAAGACAGAGCGCTCCAACTCCCCCAGCACCCACTGCGACGGGCCCACCAGGTGCACGCTGCTACGTGCGTAGATCTCTCGCTTGAGCTGCCAGTTCTGGGCGGTCTTGTCTCGCGGGACGGCGGGGGAGGCCCAGAGATTCGGGCACTCTCCGCATCCCGTGCGCCATCGCTCGCACGTCAGGGTGTACGCGCAGTGCCCCGAGGACAGCCATGTGTCATGCGCTGTCAGCACCGTTGGGGTGTGGCTCGAGAGCTCCGGAAGCGCGCGAAGGTCGAAGTAGCCCCCGTGCAGGTTGTGGAGGTGCACGATGTCGGCGGGTGCGCCGCCCAAGTCAGGAACGAGCGCGGTCCCTGGGTAGTCGAAGTCCTCGTACCCGCGGCTTCTGCGCCACGCGCGGCTTGGCTCGGCGACGGTCTTGATGGCACGGCGAGCCAGAAGCGCCGCAGGTCCCAGCTTCGCCGGGGGTGCGGGCACCGGCGGCTCGAAGTGCAGTACCGCGCG
>CAYXQU010000273.1:1107-2900 GCA_964467305.1 uncultured Eubacteriales bacterium | reverse complement strand
CATACGAGATTGCCTCTTGTCTCGTGGGCTCGGAGATGTGTATAAGAGACAGGTTCGGTCGGTCTTGGGGGGCTGAGCGTCCCGAGTTTTTCGTTTCGCGATGTGAGGGGGTGTGACCAGGATGCTCGTCCCGATGGCGAAAGTGGAGATCATCGGCCCGAAGGGTCTGTTCTTCGACGTCTTGAGCATGATTCATGATCAGGGACGGCTGCACATCGAAGACCTCTCCAACAAGATATCCAAAGGAGAGGTGCCGCTCGACCAGATGGAGGTGGTCGACCGGCAGGAGCGCGAGCGCGACAGCATGGACGAGATGCTGATTCGCGTTCGTTCGATCTTGAAGGCACTCGAACGGGGAGCCCCTGAGGTCAGCTCTGCCGACGTGCGCGTCGTATACCAGCGACTGTGCACGATGGAGGCTGATGCGCTCAAGCAGGAGGTGGCCAACGTCATCGACGATGTCGAAGACAGGACCGCCACACTCGCGGCCACGCACACCGACCTGGAGTCAGAGTCCGAGCTGCTGGGGCGCTACGAGCCTATCTTGCAGAAGATCCAGCCGCTAGCGCGCAAGATCGTCACCACCGGTGCGTATGATTCGGTGGCGCTGTTGTTCGAGCGCCGCTACAAGGGTGCGCTCGACGCGCTCAAAGAGGAGCTCGATAAGATCACCCACAAGCAGTACGAAGTGGTCTCCACTGACGTGGACGAGGACACCACGGCGGCGATCGTGGTGTTCAGCAGGCAGTACTCCGATCCCGTTCACAAGTTCCTCGCGATGGAGAACATCAACCAGATCCGCCTTCCCAGCGAGTTCGACGGCATGCCGTTCGACGCCGCCTACGATGAGATCCGGGAGCGCCGCAAGGCATTGCCCGGTGAACTCGAGGAGATCCGCCACGAACTCGACGAGATGTCGAAGAAGTGGCGCACGAAGCTCGTTGCCATCCGTGACGTGCTGATCGACCGCTGTTCGGAGATCGACGCGATTCCGAAGTTCGGGCGCACGGCCTACGCCTTCGTGATCACCGGCTGGATGCCGGTCAGTGATGTCCCCATGCTTCAGGAGGCGATCTCGCAGCGCTGGAAAGACGATGTCATCGTCTCGCAGACCGAGATTCGCGAAGAGGAGTACAAAGACACCCCTGTCGCCTTGAAGAACGACCCGCGCATCGAGCCGTTCCAGGCGCTTCTGGGCGTCTACGGCACACCGCGCTACGGCACGATGGATCCCACGTGGATGCTGTTCGTCTTCTATCCGCTGTTCTTCGGCATGATCGTGGGCGACATCGGCTACGGGTTGATCATGCTGGGCGTCATCTTGTGGCTGCGCTTCAAGTTCCGCGAGAACAAGAGCATCCAGGCTGCGACGTCGATTCTGGGCCCGGCGGCCACCATGGTCATCGCCTTCGGGTTCCTCTATGCGGAGTTCTTCGGCGACTTGCTGGGACACTACCTGGGCTGGGTCCAGATGATTCAGATCGGCCCGGTGGAGTTGCCGTTCCACCGTGTGCAGCTCGTCATCCCCTTCATGCTCATCGCCATTGGCGTGGGCGCAATCCACGTGATGCTTGGACTGGTCTTTGGTGTGGTGAACGCCATCCGGACCAAGAACACGCACCATCTGTGGGAGAAGGGCGGCATCCTCGCCTTCCTGCTGGGAATCATGGCTGCCGTGGTCATGAGCCTGCCGGTCGTCACCGGCAACCTTGGCAACTGGGCGGTGGGAGGCCAGATCGCCTTCGCGCTTGTTGCGTTCGCAGGGTTCGTGTTCGCGATACGCGGCGGGAAGG
>CAYXQU010000273.1:0-1097 GCA_964467305.1 uncultured Eubacteriales bacterium | reverse complement strand
ATCGAACTCATCGAGTCCGTTGCCCACATTGCAAGCTACATCCGAATCATGGCGGTGGGACTCGCCGGCGCCATCTTCGCCGATGCGGTCAACAGCATCGTGGCCGGGATGGCCGACATACCCATACTCGCGATCATCGTCGCGGTCCTACTGCACGGTCTGAACATCATCATCGCGGCGTTCAGCCCGACGATCCATGCCTTGCGGCTCAACTTCCTGGAGTTCTTCGGGAAGTTTTACGAGACCGGAAATCAGGAGTACAGCCCGTTCACGAAAACCGGAGGTGAAGAGAGCGTATGATCGACAAGCGGCTCAAGAAACTGGTGTTCGGCAGTACGTTCGTTTCCGCAATGCTGGTGCCCACGATGGCATTCGCATCGGAAGCGGCTGCAGAGGGTGCGACCGACTGGCGCACCGCTGTTGGTAAGGCGGCTTCCGCCGGCCTCGCCATGGGTCTCTCGGCGTTGGCGGCAGGTTACGCGCAGTCCAAGATCGGCGCTGCCGGTGCCGGCACGCTTGCCGAGCGCCCCGAGGTATCCATCTGGATCATCACCATGATGGCGCTCCCCGAGATCATCGTCCTGCTCGGTTTCGTCTCCGCGATCCTCATCAACGGCTAGCGGCCCGACGCAAGAGAGTCCACGGCAGGTAAGGCGAAAGGGAAGCCACGAATGGCACTCGAAGATATCTTCAGGGCTTTGGAGGAGCAGGCCGAGAAGGACTCCGAGGCGGTACTCTCGGAGGCCCGTGCGCACGCGGCGGTCATCGTCGAAGAGGCGCAGTCCGCTGCAGCCCGCACGCGCGACGAGCGCATCGAGCAGGCGGGCCGCATGGCCCGTGCGCGCAGCGCGCAAGATCTCAACAGCGCCAGGCTCGAGACGCGCAAGCAGCTCGCAGGCGTGAAGGAGCGCGCGGTCAGCGTGGTGTTCGACGAGGCCCTCGGAGAGCTTGCGAGCGTTCGATCCGGAGCCGAGTATCCGGCGGTGTTCGCGCGGCTCGCCGATGAGGCGATCGAAGGCGTCACGGCCGAGTTCGCTTTGCTGGTCGATCCGGCCGATGCCGATATCGATATCATCGATGCCGACTTTGCAACGGCG
>CAYXQU010000272.1:0-2903 GCA_964467305.1 uncultured Eubacteriales bacterium | reverse complement strand
GGACCGTATCAACCGGGTCATGCGAGAGACGCTCGCCGGCGTGCGCGTCATCCGGGCGTTCGTGCGCGATGACTACGAGGTCAAGCGGTTCGAGGAGGTCAACGCGGACCTGACCCGGACTGCGACGCAGGTGTTCCACCTGTTCTCGCTCATGTGGCCCACCATCATGGGTGTGATGAACCTGTCGATGGTCGCGATCATGTGGTTCGGCGGGCAGCGTATCGCCAGCGGAGCGATGCCCATAGGCAACCTCACGGCGTTTCTCAGCTACGTGATGCAGATCCTGATGTCGGTGATGATGGCTACGTTCATGCTCACGATGCTCCCGCGGGCGGCGGCCTCGGCTACCCGCATCCAAGAGGTCCTCGAGACCGAACCGTCGGTCGAAGATCCGGTCTCGCCGGTGCCGGCTCCCCGGCGTGCAGGGCTGCTCGAATTCCGCGACGTCGAGTTCCGCTATCCGGGAGCGCAGGAGCCGGTCTTGTCGGGCATCAGCTTTCGTGCGGGCCCCGGCGAGACCACGGCGATCATCGGCTCGACCGGTAGCGGGAAGTCCACCCTCATAAGCCTGATCACCCGACTCTACGATGTGACCGCCGGGGCGGTGCTGGTCGATGGGGTCGACGTGCGAACAATCGCCCAAGAGGAGCTGTGGAGCCGGATAGGACTCGTTCCGCAGCGAGCGTTCCTGTTCAGCGGCACCGTCGCATCGAACCTCCGGTACGGCGCTGAGAAGGCGACCGATGAGGAGCTGTGGCGTGCCTTGCGCGTGGCTCAGGCATCCGACTTCGTCACCGAGATGCCCGAAGGGCTCGATGCGCCCATCGCGCAGGGTGGCGCAAACGTGTCGGGCGGGCAGCGCCAGCGGCTCGCGATCGCGCGAGCGCTGGTCAAGCGGCCCGACGTGCTCGTCTTCGACGATTCCTTCTCGGCGCTCGACGTCAAGACCGACGCTCGGTTGCGCGTGGCTTTGGCACGCGAGTCCAAGGATGCCACCGTGATCGTGGTTGCCCAGCGGGTGAGTTCGATCATGCGCGCGGATCGCATCGTCGTGCTGGACGAAGGGCGAGTGGCGGGGATAGGGACGCACGAGGAGCTCATGGACACGTGCACCACCTATCAGGAGATCGTCCGATCGCAGCTCACCCGTGAGGAGGTGGCGTAGATGGCCACCAACCATAGCCACAGAACGCCCGAGCACGGGCAGGTTGCCCACGGTGGGGCGAATCAACCCGCGCGCCCGGTGCCGGCAGGCGGGCGCGGACCCGGCGGCGGTTTCATGGGTGGTCACGGACCCGCTGCTGCGACGGCTGCCCGCTCCAAGGACTTCAAGGGCTCGGGACGCAGGCTGCTTGGGCTGCTCGCGCCACATCGCATTCGCATCGCCTTGATCGTGGGCCTCGCTGTGGTCAGCGTCACGCTGTCCAGTGTGGGGCCGTGGATCATGGGCCGCGCGACCAACATCCTGTTCTCCGGCGCCATCTCGCAGGGTCTTCCGGCGGGCGCCACGCAACAGCAGGTCATCGACGGCCTCCGTGCACAGGGCCAGACACAGCTTGCCGATATGCTCTCGGGCATGACGCTCACGCCCGGTGTGGGAATCGACTTCGGAGCGCTGGGCACCATCTTGCTGTGGCTCGCGGTCATCTACGTGCTTTCGGCGGTCTTCGGTTGGGCCCAGCAGTACCTGACGGTGGGCGTGTCGCAAGGCATTGTGTACAAGCTGCGCAATGACGTCGACATGAAGCTCACCAAGCTGCCGCTTCGGTACTTCGACGACCACCCGCGCGGCGACATCCTGTCGCGGGTGACCAACGACATCGACAACATCGCCCAGACACTGCAGCAGGCGTTCACGCAGATCACCACATCGGTGCTTACGGTGATCGGCGTTCTGGTCATGATGTTCTGGATCAACCCGCTGCTCGCGGCGGTGTCGCTTCTGTCGGTGCCGGCGTCGGTGTTCGTGACGCTCCAGATCGCGAAACGCTCGCAGAAGCACTTCGCCGCGCAGTGGGAGCACACCGGAACGCTCAACGGCCACATCGAGGAGACCCACACGGGCCGCACCGTGGTCAAGACGTTCGGGCGGCAGGCCCAGGCCCAGGCCGAGTTCGATGAACACAACGACAAGCTCTACCAAGCAGCGTTCAAAGCCCAGTTCATCTCGGGGATCATCCAGCCCGCGATGCAGTTCATCTCCAACCTCAACTACGTGATCATCGCCGTGATCGGCGGCCTGAAGGTGGCTAACGGGACGCTGACCCTGGGCGACGTGCAGGCGTTCATCCAGTACTCGCGCCAGTTCACGTGGCCCATCACCCAGCTTGCGAGCATCGTCAACGTGATGCAGTCGGCCGTCGCCTCTGCCGAGAGGGTCTTCGAGCTTCTCGACGAGGCCGAGCAGACACCGGATCACGTTCCCGCGCACGATCTCGATCATGCCCAGGGCCACATCGTCTTCACAGACGTCGCGTTTCGCTACCGTGCCGATGAGCCGCTGATCGACGGGCTCTCCCTTGAAGCGAAGCCGGGACAGACCATCGCGATCGTGGGACCCACGGGTGCCGGCAAGACCACGCTTGTCAATCTGCTCATGCGCTTCTACGAGATCGATGGAGGCGCCATCACCATCGACGGTGTCGACATCGCACGGATGTCCAGAGAAGGGGTCCGCCGGCTCTTTGGCATGGTGCTGCAAGATGCGTGGCTGTTCGGCGGAACCATCCGAGAGAACATCGCGTACGGTCGCGACGGCGCGTCAGAGGCGCAGATCGTGGCCGCTGCTGAGGCTGCTCACGTCGACCACTTCGTGCGCACACTCCCTGATGGCTATGACACCTCGCTCGACGACGACGCCACCAATCTGAGTCAGGGCGAGAAGCAGCTGCTCACCATCGCAC
>CAYXQU010000271.1:0-2907 GCA_964467305.1 uncultured Eubacteriales bacterium | reverse complement strand
CTTGGCCTTGACCGTCTTGACCGACTTCCACGGCTTGCCCAGATAGGCCTTGGGCGTCACCGCCGCAGTTGCACTGCTCTTGGCCTGGTAGGTGTTGGTCTTGCCCGCGTAGAACAACCGGTACTCCGTCTTAGAGCGGACGACCGTGTCCCAGTACGCGTAGCCGGTGCTCGACGTGGTGAGCGTCTTGACCGTCATCCACGATGAGCCCACTCGCTGCTGCACCCTGACGGTCTGGCCGCCGATTCCGGCGCCTATGCTCGACCCCTTTCTCAGATAGCCACTGATGCGTGAGGTCGCGCCATACTTGGTGGGCGCCGAGGGTGTCGCCTTGGCGGTGAGGCTCGTCGCCGATACGACCGACACCACGACCTGTTTGATCTCATCCTCGGTGTTGCCGGCATTGTCATCCGAGAAGTACTGAAGCGTGTGGCTGCCCGGCGTCGACGTCTTCGCGTCACCGGTGCTCCACGCTCCGCTCGTGCCCCAGCGATGTTTGGTCGTCTTGACACCGGACCCACCGGTGTCGCTCGCCGAGAACTTCACCGTAGCCGAGTTCGTATACCGCGCAACCGCGTTGGAGCTGGTCGTGGGAGGTGTCTTGTCGATGCGAATCGTCGCGGTCTTGTCTTGCTCCTTGTTGGAGTCTCCATCGACCGACCAATACGTGAGCACTGTCTGACCCTCGTTGGCGATCGTCACCGGAGCTGTGTACTCGATGTCATCACCGGTGCCCAGCCGGTAGTAGGTGCCGGCTATCCCGGCACCCCCCGACCCCTCGGCAGTGAGGGTGAACGTCACATCGGCTGCGCTCCAGCCAGTAGGCACCCCGCTGACGGTGGTGGCCATGACCTTGGGCACGAGGTCGAAGTCACGCTGTAGGGGGGTTCCGCTGAACACTGCAGCCACAGGGGCGCTGGGCACGAAACCGAACGATGCGGCCCTCACCTGATAGGTGCCAGCGGGCGCGTAGAACTCGTAGTGACCGCTCGCGTTCGTCGACGTTGTCACCTCTTGCTCTACGGTGTGACCCGGATCCCCGGGCTGAGGATCGGGCACCGACCAGCTGAGCGTGACAAGCGCACCCGATATCGGTGCACCACCGGTCGCATCGCTGACCGTCCCGTGCACCGCTTGAGGAAGCGGCGTGAGCGCAGCGCTCACCTCGACGGGCGTGCCGGCGAACGTCTTGTTGGTCAGCAGCCGGCTTTGGAACCCGGTCGCGGCGAAGCTGATCTCGTAGGTGCCGGAAGGCCCGTAGATCTCGTACTCGCCTTGGGCGTTGGTGTAGACGAGCTTGGTGAATGTATCAGTGAGCGACTCGGCCACGACTGCTGCAGACGCGATGGGCTGGCCGCTGAGGTCGCTGGTCACCTCGCCGAAGAATGCCTTGTTGTAGGGCGCGAGATCGAAGTCCACCTGGGCCGGGTTCGACGAGTCCGCCGGGACGTCGTACTCGGTCTTCTGCTCGTACCTGTCGGAGACGTAGCACGTCACATCGTAGGCTCCGGTGGCGGTCGCGAGCTCGTAGACGCCCAGTGCGTTCGTCGAAACGGAGAGGTCTTCGCCCGTATCGAACGAGATCGCCGAGATCACGGCGCCTTGGATCGGCTGTCCGGTCACGGCGTCGGTCACCACTCCGTGGATGGATGTCCCGGGCTGCAACGCCACGGCAACGATGGGAATCCACAGCGCCATAGCCAGCAGACTGGTGAACACGATGGCAGTGAGACCGATTCCTCTACCGCGAGACAACAATGCGAGCACCTCTCATGAGACTTCCTTTGGATTCATTAAGCGACAAACGAACCAAGTGTGCGGTGGCTGGGGGATGAACAGGCGCCATACGTGACCAATGGCGGTACACAGGGACGAATGGAAGATGATCAGCCCGAAATGTGGTCTCGGCGACTCAGGGCACATGCCTGCCTCGGGCCTCAATCACCGCCAGACTTCGTGAACGACGTCACTAGCTCTTGAGGCCGAGTCTGCGCTGAACGTCGAGGACGAGCGTTCGGCTGACAGGCACCTCGGTACCCTCAAGGTCGGCCAGACGCAAACGGTAGGCGGACTTGCTGACCCAGCCGCAGCCCTTCACGTGATCCATGTTCACGATGTACGAGCGGTGCACCCGCATGAAGCTCTGGATCTGCTTCTCCTCCACGGCGCCAAGATGAAGACGCCCCAGTGACCTGCTGTCGAAGGTGTGCACATACGTGTAGTTGCGGATGCCCTCGATGAAGTAGACATCCTGGCAGCGGATCAGCTCCAAACCTGACCCTGCGACCACCGGTATCGCACAGTCGGCATCCACGGCCTCCTCGCGCGCGGTTCGCCGTAGTATGGCAGCGACACGACACCGCAGCTCTGACACGTTGAAAGGCTTGGTGACGTAGTCGTCAGACCCCAAGGCGAAGCCCTTGATCTTGGCGACATCCGAATCCATGGCAGTCAGCATGATGACCGGAGTGTCTTGGGTGGAGCCGTTCTCGCGGAGCTGCTTGAGTACTTCCCAGCCGTCCATGCCGGGCATCATCACGTCGAGGAGCACCAAGTGTGGCACGAAGGCGACGGCAGCCTCGAGCGCTTGGGAGCCTCGGTCGACCGCTCGCACCACGTAGCCTTGGCCCTCAAGCGCCACCTTCAGGCCGCGGACGAGCGGCACATCGTCGTCGACGATGAGGATTCTGTGACCCGTACCGGGTGATGCGCTCCCCTTCACGACCAAGCCCCCTTAGGTGTCCAGGACTTTGAACCGGGTCTCGCCGATAACATGCCCGCTGGCGCCTGCCACAGGCAAACACACGCTGAAGATGCTTCCTCTCCCCTGCGGGTTATCGTGCACAGCGATATCGCCTCCGTGCGCCTCAACGATACGCGCACTGATCGCCAGACCCAACCCCAGCC
>CAYXQU010000270.1:0-2930 GCA_964467305.1 uncultured Eubacteriales bacterium | reverse complement strand
CGGTTTCGTCTTCGCCAACCTCGTCGACTTCGACATGGTGTGGGGACACCGCAACGACGTCGAGGGCTACGCCCGCGGACTCGAGGAGGTCGATCAAAGGATGCCGGAGCTGTTCGACGCGATGATCGACGGCGATCTGTTCGTCTTGACCGCGGACCATGGCTGCGACCCCACGACTGACTCGACCGACCACTCCCGGGAGTACACGCCGCTGCTCGCCTTCATCAAGGGCGTCGATCGCGCTGTGGATCTGGGCGTGCGCGACACCTTCGCTGACATCGGCGCCACGGTTCTGGACTTCTACGGTCTGGGGAGTGAGGTGCTGGTGGGTGAGAGCTTCCTTCCGGCGGTGAGCGGCCAATGACGATCGCGCGGTCGTTCGAGGAGCTCATTGAGGTGAAGCGGGATGGTGGCATCCACGATGCCGCCGAGATGAGCGCCATCGTTGCGGGATACACCGACGGCTCCATGCCTGACTATCAGATGGCCGCTTGGCTGATGGCGGCGTATCTCAACGGGCTTGACCGAGATGAGACAGTGGCGCTCACCGCCGCGATGGTACGCAGTGGTCATCAGGTGGATCTGTCCTCGATCCCTGGCATCAAAGTCGACAAACACTCGACAGGTGGGGTCGCCGATACGACCACCTTGGTCGTGGCTCCCTTGGTTGCCGCATGCGGAGCGCCCGTCGCGAAGATGAGCGGGCGCGGATTGGGGCACACGGGTGGCACATTGGACAAGCTGGAGTCCATACCCGGATTCCAGGTCGAACTGTCGACAGAGCGCTTCGTCGAACAGGTGAGGTCCGTTGGCATCGCAGTCATCGCACAGTCGCCCGACGTGGATCCGGCGGACAAGAAGATGTACGCGCTCAGAGACGTCACGGCGACGGTTCCCAGTATCCCGCTTATCGTGGGCAGCATCATCAGCAAGAAGATCGCGGGCGGAGCTGACGCCATCTTGCTTGACGTCAAAGTGGGAAGCGGCGCGTTCATGAAGACCCATGAGCAGGCTCAAGGACTCGCGCGTGAGCTCACGGAGGTGGGCAGAGCCCTTGGTCGCGATGTCATGTGCGTGATGACCGACATGAACCAGCCCTTGGGCATGGCCGTGGGCAACTCGCTCGAGGTCATCGAGGCCATCGAGACCCTGAAAGGAGAGGGCCCGGCTCGGCTGACCGAACTCTGCGTCGAGCTCGCCGGGCGTATGCTCGCCATGGCCCGGATCGCTCCGAATGCCGTCGCCGGCAGACAGATGTGCGAAGAGAAGCTACATGATGGCTCCGGGCTGGATGCGTTTCGGCGCTGGATCGACGCTCAAGGAGGGGACGGCAGCATCGTTGACGACGCGGCGCTGCTTCCGCACGCCCGTTTCACCAGAGACGTACTGAGCCGTCACGACGGCTTCGTGGCCGGCTTCGACACCGAGGCCGTGGGCAGGGCCGCTATGGTGCTTGGCGCTGGCAGACAGACCAAAGACGACCTCATCGACCCTGGCGCCGGTCTGGTCCTTTGCGTGAGCACGGGCGACAGGGTCGTTCAAGGCGACAGGCTTTGTACGCTGCACGCCCAAAGCGAGGCGCTGCTGGACCAAGGCGAACAGCGCTTCAACGAGGCAGTCGTCCTCAGTGACGAACCGGTCTGTGCGCCGCCGCTGTTCTACTCAGATGAAGGCTAGGGTCCCGTCATGCGAATCGCTGTCGGGCATGCGAATCCTGACTTCGACGCATACGCGTCGACGATCGCTGCGACCAAGCTCTTCGACGGTGCCTTCGGCGTCTATCTGGGCAGTCAGAGTGCCAACGTCAAGGCGTTCCACAATCTCCACGAGGAGCTTCTGGACTTCGTCGACCTGAAGGACCTCGACACCGCTTCGATCACCGAGCTCATCGTGGTGGACACCCACGATCCGTCTCGGCTTGGGGACCTGGGGGCTGTGGCCACCCGCGACGACGTGAACGTCATCATCTACGACCACCATCCGCCTCAGGAAGGTGACCTCGTGGTCGCAGACGACCGGAGCAAGGAGGTGGGTGCCACCACGTCGATACTCGTTCATGAGCTCCGGGATCGAGGCATTACCCTTGCACCATTGGAAGCCAGCGTCATGCTGCTGGGCATCCATGAGGACACCGGCTCCCTGACCTACCCGGGAGCCACCGCGTTCGATGCCGAGGCGGCCGCGTGGTTGATGGCGTCAGGGGCGGATATCGAGGTGGTCAACCAGTTCCTCTCCAGGGCCCTCGATCCCGCGCAGCAAGACATGCTCCGGCAGCTCGAATCGACCCTTGAGGTCTGGAGCATCCATGGTCAGCAGGTCGCCATCGGACGCGCCACGACCGAGGAGTATGTGGATTCGGCGGGTGTGCTGACGCACTACGTGGTGGAGGACCTGGGGTATCGCGTCGCAGTGGGCGTCATCGGCATGCCGCAGCGCACGCAGGTCGTCGCCAGGTCTCGGCTTGGCGAAGTCGATGTGGGGCGCGTGATGTCTCGGCTTGGAGGGGGTGGGCATCCCCAGGCCGCGTCCGCGGGCTTTCGCGACAGAAGCGTTGACGAGGTCGTTGGCATGGTGCGCGATGCCCTCTACGAGGAGGTCAGGCCGCCACTTCGGGCGGCAGACGTCATGAGCTCGCCAGTCAGAACCATCACGCCTGATGTGAGCATGTCTGAGGCTGGCGAACTCATGGCCACCTGGGGTCACGGGGGGCTCCCCGTGACCGAGGGCACCTCGGTACTGGGGCTTGTGACCCGCAAGGACGTGGACAAGGCGCTGCGTCACCGGCTCGGGCATGCGCCCGTGACCGGGTTCATGAGCCGTGGCGTGCTCACCGTGGGCCCGGACACCGACCTTCGTGAGATCGAGAAGCATCTGGCGACCCGTGGTATCGGACGAGTTCCGGTGCTCAGCGACGGCGAACTCGTCGAACT
>CAYXQU010000269.1:0-2938 GCA_964467305.1 uncultured Eubacteriales bacterium | reverse complement strand
TGGCGTTGTAGCTGCCTATGTCTCGCACGCCGGCACTCTGCAGCACCTTGAGGCGGCGCTCCATCTCGGTGACCGCCCACGCCAGCGCACTCGCGGCCTCTTTGGGCTCGGTGACCACCGGCACGTAGAGATGCGGAACGCCGTTGTAGAGCGACAGCTCGACGCGCTTGGGGTCGATCAGGATCAGGCGCACCTGCGACGGCGTCGAGCGCATGATCATACTCATCAGCATCGCGTTGATGGCGACCGATTTGCCCGAGCCGGTCGTGCCGCCAATGAGCAAGTGCGGCATCTTCGCCAGGTCGGCGAGCTCGGGGGCTCCGGAGACGTCCTTGCCTATCGCGAGCTTGAGCGGATCGCCCTCACTCGCCGGAATGAGCACGTCACCCAGAGTGACCGAGGAACGCCGCACGTTGGGTACCTCGATGCCCACGAGGGCCTTGCCCGGAATGGGCGCAAGGATGCGCACGGTGGACGCCGCGAGCGACAACGCCAGATCGTCTGCGAGCGCGGTCACGCGGTTCAACCGCACTCCCTTGGCTATCTCCACCTCGTAGAGCGTCACGGTGGGACCGGCGACCCAACTCACCACGCGTGCGGGGATGTCGAAGGTCGCAAGGGTATCGGCGATGACATGAGCGGTCGCGCGCAGTTCGTTGTCGGTCGCTTTGTGTTTCGCGGCCGACTCGGTGGTTCGCTTCAAGACGTCGAGCGTGGGCAGCTCGAATCCTTCCATCGCACGCGGTGCGACGGTCTTGGCGACCGGCACCGTCCTGCGGGCTGCTTCTGGGTCTTCGCTTGGCTTGCGCGTCCGAGAAGGCAGCACAGCCGTGGGGGCATCGTCAGGGCCAACGGTCGGCTCCATCACGGCGGTCTTGGGAGCTCGTTTGGGCAGCTTGGGTGCCCGAGGGGCGACGTCTGGCTCCCGTGCGAGGCGGTCACGCACCAAGTCGACAAGACCTGAGATCGACAGCCCCGTGACCACAAGGCCGGCGATGAGCATGCCCACCAGGATCACCGCCGCGATGGCGGGTGTCGTGGGTGTCGCTAAGGCCCAAGCAAGCGCACCGCCAACGTATCCACCGCGCATCGAGACCGTCTCCACAGACTCGAAGTACGCGCCCGAAGGCGTAGCAAGCGCGGCAAGCGAGATCATCGCCAACACGCAGATCGCCAGACCCAACCCGGTACGGGCTTCATGGATCTCGACTCGCAGGAAGAACGACACTCCCCACAGCAGAAGCCCCACCGGAATCAGGAAGGCGCCCACCCCGAACGCGGCTTTCAAACCCATGGCGACCGCACCCGATGCCGGGCCGGAAGACGACGATGTCACCGCAATCATCAACACGATCGCCAGGACGCACAACCCCACACCGACAAGGTCTGAGATAGCGCGCTCGTCGAATACGCCGGTCCCGTTGGCGCGGGACTTCGACGACCCGTTGCGCGTCGAGCGCTTCTTTGAGGAGCTACTGCTGCGTTTCTGTGCCACTACCGTCGCTCCCGGTCTATCACCATGCGTAGACTGTCAACAGCAGAATACCCGCTATCGCCGTGTAGGCGGAGAACCACCACAGCGAGTGTTTGCGCACGAACGGGATGAGGAACCAGATCACACCGTAGCCCACCACCGCAGTGACGGTGATGGCGATGAGCGTCACCGGCAGCGGCGGCAGGCTTCCCTCGCCCTGCATGAGGTCGAGCACCTTCTTGGCTGCGGCCGCACTCACGATGGGGATCGACATCAGGAACGAGAAGCGGGCCGACTCACCACGCGTGACACCAAGCGCTTGGCCCGTCGCGATGGTCATCCCCGAGCGCGAGACCCCCGGCAGCGCCGCGAAGCCCTGCGCGAAGCCAACGGCGAGTGCCTTGCCCCACGGGATCTCTGACGCATCCTCGGTGGGTGTCTGGCGCTTCTTCTCGGCTCTGGCAATGAGTTCCGACACGCCAAGCGCCACCGAGGTGACCAGCAGGCCCACCGCCGAGATCGCGATCTGCTCGTCGACAGGCCGCGACTCGACGCCACTGATGAAGCCCTCAAGTGCCAGCACCACGAACACGCTGGGTATGGTGGCGCCCAGTAGCATCCATGCGAGCTTTCGATCGGATGCGAGCTCGGAATGCGAGCTGAAGAGTGCGCGAGCCAGCCGCGCGACATCCGAGCGGAAGTACGCGACCGTGGCGATGAGGGTGCCCACGTGAAGCATCACGTCGAAGCCCAAGCCGAAGCGCTCCCAGCCAAGCAGCGAGGGAACCGGTATCAGGTGTCCGTCAGACGAGATAGGTAGAAACTCGGTGATCGCCTGCACCACGGCGAGCACGACAGCTTCGAGAAGTGCCACTAGACCTCCAGGACCACAGGGATCACGAGCGGTCGACGCTTGACGCGCTCCCACACGAACTGCGAGACCGTCTCACGCACGCGGCGCTGCACCACCGAGAAGTCCGTGACGCCCTCTCGGCCGGTTTTCGCGACCGCCTTGGCCACGCGCTGCCGTGCCTCTTCGAGCACGGCCGGGTCATCCCCGAACACGACACCGCGAGTCACGATCTCCGGTTCGCCGCTGGGTGTGCCGCTCTTGACGTCGATGGCCACAACGACCGTGATGATGCCGTCTTGGCTCATGTGTTGGCGGTCACGCAGGACCACCTGGCCCAGATCGCCCACGGTCAGACCGTCGACGTAGACCACGCCGCTGTCCACCTTCTCACCCAGCCGGGCCTCTTCCTCGTCGATCTCGAGCACGTCGCCGTTGTCGAGCACGAAGATGCAGTCGCGCGGGATGCCCACCGCCTCGGCGAGCCGCGCGTGTGCGGTCAGGTGTCGCGTTTCGCCGTGCACCGGCACGAAGAACTCCGGCTGCACCAGGTTGAGCATCAGTTTGAGCTCTTCTTGGTACGCGTGACCGGAGACGTGCACATCGGCCGAGCC
>CAYXQU010000268.1:0-2940 GCA_964467305.1 uncultured Eubacteriales bacterium | reverse complement strand
TAGAAGCCCAGTGTCTCCTCGGCGAATCCCATGGTGGAGCCCAGAACCGCGAAGACGATCATGATCGCGGCCACGAGCAGCCAGCCGCGGGACTTGGTGGCGTGCGCGAGCCGAGCGATCGCGAGCTCGAGCGCACCGGTGGAGAAGACCATGGTCATGAACGCGCCCATCGCGAGCACGAACAAGAAGACGCCCACCGCGCCCGAGAGCGGGCCCGACCCGAACGGCGCGATGACGCCTTTGTCCGGGATGCGGTACTCGGCATAGCCCTCGACCGCACTTGGGACCGCCTCGGCGGCAACGTCGGGCTCTTGGAAGTTGACGATGCCGTACAGGCCGTTGACCGGCGCCATGAGCAGGTCGTTCACGCGCTCACCGAACGTCCGGGGAGACTCGATGCGCTGGTAGGTGCCCACGACCGTCGCCCCGTCGGCATCGTGCTTGTACGTGCCGGGCGGGATGAAGAATGTCGAAACCCACACCACGATCGTCACGATGGCGAGCACCGTGAGCGAGGTGGGGAACTGGAAGCCTTTCTTCGGTTCCTGGGCCTCGTCTTGCGTGGCCGATACGCTGGAATCGTCGCTCATCGTGCGCCCTCCGCCCACCGGTTCGCGAACTCACGGAAGAACTCGGCTTTGACCACGACCGAGCGTTCGAACTCGTCGACCAACACGCGCTCGTTGGGCGCGTGGATGTTGCTGTAACCGTCGGTGGCGCCAAAGAGCAGCAATTCGGCGTCGGGCACCGCGTCGGCGAGGGAGCGAACCAAGGGGATTGATCCGCCGTTGGCCATGTACGTCGCATCCTGATCCCACACCGACTTGAGCGCGGCGCGGGCCGCGTCGTAGGCCGGGCCATCGGTCTTCGGTGCATAGCCGTCACCCACGTCGCCGCGGTGGACGATCACCGGGATACCGAACGGCTTGAGCGCCTCGAAGTGCGCTACCACGGCGTCTTGGGCCTCGAGCGCGGACTGCTCAGGGTGAACGCGCACGTTGAGTCGTGCGCGCGCATGAGACTGGACCGCCGCGACGGCCTCCTCGACCGACGGGACGTCGATGCCGGTCACGGTGATGGCGGCCCCGGTCCAGATGCGTTCGCCCAGCGTCCCGGTACCCATATAGGGCATGCCGGGGAGCATCTGCGCGAGTCCGCGGAACTCCTCATCGGTGTAAGACGCGCCGGTCCACGGGGTGCGCTTGAGACCCTTGACCGCGACGTCACCGTTCTCATCGTGCAGGGTGGCCAGCGCGTGGATCAGGGTGAGCAGAGCGTCGGGAGCGGCACCACCGAACTGCCCGGAGTGCTTGTCGGCTTCCAGGGTACGCACCTCGACGGTCACGGCGGCATCGCCTCGCAGGCCAACCGACAGCGTGGGGACGCCAGGTCGAACGTTGCCCACGTCGGCGATGACGATCGCGTTGGCGGCGAAGTGCTCAGGGGCGGTGGGAGGGAAGTAGTCAAACGGGCTACCGAACTCCTCCTGACCCTCGAATACGAGCCGCAGGTTCACCGGCGGCTTACCGTCCCATGCACGCAAAGCACCGATGATGGCTATGAGGTTCGCCTTGGAGTCAGAAGCGCCGCGCCCGTAGATGGCGCCGTCTTTCTCAGTGGGCTCGAAGGGCGGGGTGTCCCACAGCTCCTCATCACCGGCGGGCACCACGTCGTAGTGGGTGTAGAGCAGCACGGTGGGACTGCCTTCGGGACCGGGTATCTCGGCGGTGATGACCGGTGCCGTCTTGCCCTCGATGCGGATGTCGCCGATCTGCTCCACGCCAGAGTCGCGCAGCAGCTCCACCACCACATCGTGCGCCTCGAACAGCGCCTCTTCGGGAAAACCGGGGGAGGCGATCGACGGAATCCGCATGAGACGGAACAGGTCGTCTTTGAGCCGCGGCATCATCCCGGACACCGTGGTCTTCAGGTCGCGGCTCGCCGAGCCGCCGACTTCTGCGGTCATCTTCTCTCCTGTGTGCCGTGGGCGGATGCGCCCTCGTGAACAGACTGACGAAACGATAGATACCCAAGTCGGTAGGGTGGCACGCACCTCACGGAGGCCATCTGCGGTGGTGCGTGCGGTGGTTGCCGAGAAGGGGGTCTTCGGGTGTCGTCAGCAATTGATATCAGAGGGGTTGCATATCCTCATTCGAGGTATATGCTACCAATGCGATGTCATATGTGGGGACGGGGCGGGTCTTTGGAGATCACAAGGCGAACCGACTACGCCATCCGGTTGCTGCAGGAGCTGCAGCGCCGGGGCGGGGGGCCGGTCTCGGTGCGCGAGCTGGCCGAGCGTCAGCACGTCCCCTATGCCTTCGCCCGCACAGTGCAGCGGGACTTGGTCGCCGCAGGAATCATAATCACGGTTCGGGGCAGCGCGGGAGGCAGTGTGCTCGCGGTCGCGGCGAGCGACCTCACCTTGCTCGACATCGTCACGGCGATCCAAGGGCAGCCGGCCGTCTCGGTGTGCTCGAGGGACCCGCAGTGGTGTGCGCAGTCGGGTGGCTGCGCCGTGCACCGGGTGTGGTGCGAGCTTGACAGGCGGATGCGTGACTATCTGGGAAGCATGACCCTGGCGGGTCTGAGTACAGATGCGTAGAAAGTGAGGTGGGAGGATGGACGTCGTAGCCCTATCGAAACTGCAGTTCGCGGTCACCGTGGGTTATCACTTCCTCTTCGTGCCGCTCTCGATCGGTTTGGGACTGGTTCTGGTCCTTGCCGAGCGGAGGTACTACAAGAGCGGTAGTGAGGCCGACAAGGCCGCGGCGAACTTCTGGATCAAGCTGTTCACGGCGACGTTCGCCGTGGGAGTCGCGACCGGAATAGCCATGGAGTTCGCGTTCGGGACCAACTGGGCGACGTACTCGCGGTTCGTGGGCGACATCTTCGGCGCGCCGCTTGCGGCTGAAGGTCTGTTCGCGTTCTTCCTCGAGT
>CAYXQU010000267.1:0-2946 GCA_964467305.1 uncultured Eubacteriales bacterium | reverse complement strand
GCGAAGGTCATTGCGGCACTGCACGCCGGTGAGAAGCGATTGGTGTTCGTCGACTCGCGGCGGCTCGCCGAGGAACTCGGCACCATGCTGCGCGGCCGCGGAATCACGACATTCGTTTCCCATTCGTCGCTGTCCGCGGCGGAGCGCCGCGAGTCGGAGCAGGCGTTCGCCGAGGCCCGCGATTGCGTCATCGTCGCCACCTCCACCCTCGAACTGGGCATCGACGTCGGTGATCTCGACCAAGTCATTCAGATCAATGCACCGCGCACCGTGTCGTCTTTCCTGCAGCGCCTCGGCCGCACCGGTCGACGCCCGGGCACCACCCGAAATTGCCTGTTCCTCGGTGTCACCGACGAGGCCGTGCTGAGCACGCTGGGCATGCTGCACTGTTGGTCCACCGGGTGGGTGGAACCCGTGGTCGCGATACCGGAACCCCGCCACATCGAAGCACAGCAGATCCTCGCATCTGCGCTGCAGACACGCCGCCTGCCACTGACCGGATGGAGGAACACCTGGGGCCCGCTGCCGCTGTTCGGGACCGATGGTCAGGAGATCTTCGACTACCTCCTCCAAGAAGGCTTCCTCGAACACGATTCGGGTACCGCGTTCATCGGGCCGGAGGCGGAGAAGCATTTCGGGCGCCGGCATTTCATGGAGTTGCTGGCCGTTTTCACCGCCGCACCGGAATTCACGGTGTTCGCAGGGCGACAGGAGATCGGTTCCGTCGAGACGAGCGTCCTCACCGACGACATCGAAGGACCACGAGTCCTACTACTCGGCGGGCGGTCGTGGAAGGTCACCCACATCGACTGGAAGCGCCGTCAGGTCTTTGTCGAGAGCACCGACCTCGAGGGTCGTGCGAAGTGGATGTCGCTCCCCGACGGGGCATCATTCGAGATCACCCGTGGCGTGCGCGACGTCTTGCTGGGCGCGTTGCCGGCCGGCGTGACGCTCACCCGCCGGGCCGTGGCAACCCTCGACGACGTGCGCCTGCAGCGCGCCGACCACGTCACCGATGGTGCGTTCGTCATCGCCCGAGACGATCGCGACGACTGGCGTTGGTGGACCTGGGCCGGCGCGAAAGCCAACCGAACCCTGGCTGCGTGGGCGTCCAACCTCGTTCCCTCACGCCAGCGGATCGGAGCGGAGTCGATCCGGCTGCACGGCGATCTGTCCGTCGAGGACATCCGAAACGGACTCGCAGTACTGCGAGCGCATATTGGAGAGCGTCCGCTACCGACTGTGGATAAGCGAGCGCTCCAAGGGCTCAAGTTCTCCGCAGCCCTTCCCGAGTCTCTCGCGCAGCGGACGCTCTCAACCCGACTCATCGATCCGACGTCTGCATCCACAGCGATGAGTGAACGCACGCTGATTCGGCCGTAGCTGGATCGTCCTCACGATTTTCAGAAGTCGCCGTCCCCGACCTGAAAGCAGATGAACTCGAGTCGTCGCCAGCGTCGTCTGCCGCCGGCAGGATTCGTCGCGCCCGGAGACGAGGACGATGGCGGGTGCCGACGGATGCGCGGCGATCGCCTGCGTCGCCACGATGACCGGCACGTTCGGCTCATCCTCGCCGACCCGGTCCCACCGATAGGGGTTTCGATCACCACGGAGCGCGAGGGTGCCGTCCAGATCAACAATCCAGGCTTGTTTGATCACCGGGCATGTTCCTCACGCAACCAATTGAGACACCAGTCGAGCTCTCTGATCTTCTCCGAGTCCAGCGGCCGCGGCCTGAAATGCATTGCATCATTTCTCACCCTGTTGACTTCTTTCAGGGCCGCGACTACCGTGGCGCGATCAAAATCCGATCCAATTTTCCCCCATCGATCACGATTCTCCAACGCTCGAATATACTCTCCAAAATTGAGATCCGAGGCACTCTTGACGTCTCTGGACGTATCGCTTCCATTCTTCGAGGATTGGATCTCCGGAATTGTCAACCGGTCAACCAGCATGCGAATTCGCTGTTCGATCTCACCGATCTTAATGAATGGACCGGAGGTCTCCAAGAAGCTCTCTGCCAAATCAGTTGCGGTAAGAATTCCAACGAATTCCTTGTTTGGGCTTTGAATATAGATGAATTCATTCTCGATGATTGCGGCAATGTGGGCGAGCAATCCCTCATTCGATTGAACGACATAACCACCCGGTTCCATAGCCTGCCGTGCCGTCGACGTCTTCCGGTCTCCTCGCCATCGCGCAATCGACTTCCAGGTGATCGATCCGAGGAGCTCCCGCCTGCCAGAAGCAAGGACCGGGATCTGCGAGAATCCTTTCATCACCATGATCGTCTCGACCTCGCTCAACAAGGCGTCCGGACCAACCCCGATCAACTCGCCGTCCTCATCCAACACCGACGAGATGGGCCATCCGAGCTGCACAGCCTCTTGGGACGAGAGATCGCGTCGATCCAGGATCGTGACGTATCCGTAGTAGTCTGCCGAGGCGATATCCGGAACACATGCCAAACCCCGGCCGTCCAGTTCAGACTCGATCATGCAAACGAGTGTTGATCGTCGTCGCTTGTACCCCCACATCCCGATGAAATCCCGAACCGAGATGACCTGCTTATGATTTCGCTTCACTGTCGCGAGGAAATCTTCGAAACTCCTCGAGGACTGATCCTCAGAGATTTGCTGCTCATCAGCACCGTCAGTCATTCATCCCCCATGTAGATTCTTTCCAACCTCAGACTTCAGACGAAATGACCGTAGACGACATTGCCAACGACCGAGAAGTCCCACCAAACAACTACGACAGGCCGAGTCAAATTACACCGTATTCACCCGACAGTTTTCGATCCACGCAGATCAGTGCGGACATGTCCGCACTGATCAACCTTCTCCGCTCTCTGTGAGACCGGAACAGCAGCAAAGAATGCGCCACCCCCAGGGCCCCGGCAAAGTCGTTGAGAGTGGTGCCTGACCTGCTGATTTCGTAACA
>CAYXQU010000266.1:0-2947 GCA_964467305.1 uncultured Eubacteriales bacterium | reverse complement strand
ATCATCGCGCACAGACCCACTTCGCCTATGGCGCGCGAAGCGTTGATCGCCAGGAAGACGGTGATCGCTGCGAGGATGAGGATCGCGGTGACGCCGCTGATGCCTATGAGACGTGTGACGACGCTTTCGGCCGCTCGGCGGATCGCCGAGCGGCCGCTGCGCCGCCCCTGAATGGGAGCGTCTGTCATCGTCGTTACTTCGAGAGGGGCACGAAGCCCTGATCCTCAACGATGGTCTGGCCCTCAGCGCTCAAGATCCAGTCGATGTAGGCCTGCGCCACACCGGTCGGGGTGCCGTTGCTGTACATGTACAAGCCACGGGAGAGCACGTAGGTGCCGCCCAGTGCGGACTCGAGTGTCGCGGCGGTGCCGTCGATCTCAAGGGTCTTGACGTCGGCGGTGACGTAGCCCAGTCCGATGTAGCCGATGGCGTCCGGGTTGGCCTTGGTCTCATCGACGATGGCCTGCGTGGATGGGAGCAGCTTGGCTTCCTTGGCGTACTCGGCGTTCTCGTCGTCCTTGGCAACGACGGCCTCCTTGAAGTACTCGTAGGTGCCCGAGGAGCTGTCGCGCGACAGCAGCACGATCGCCTTGTCGGGACCGCCCACGTCTTTCCAGTTGGTGATCTCACCGCGGTAGATCTGACCCACCTGGTCGAGCGTGAGCGCGGTGACGGGGTTGCCCGGATTCACGATCACGGCGATGGCGTCCTTGGCCACCTCGTGCTCGACGGGGTCGATGCCCTTGCCCTGGGCCTCGGTGACCTCTTCGTCCTTCATCTCACGCGACGCGTTGGCGAAGTCCACGGTGCCGTTGATCAGCGCCGCGATGCCGGTGCCCGATCCGCCACCCTTGAGCGAGATCATCACGCCGGGGTTCTCGGTCTGGAAGACCTCGGCCCACGCCTGACCCAGATTGACCATGGTGTCCGAACCCTCGATGCTGAGCGCACCCGTGAGCTCAGCCTCGGTGGTCTCCTCGGTGGCCGGCTCTGTCGTCTCGGCCGGGCCGCAACCCACCAGACCAAGCGCAAGCACTGCAGCCAGTGCCAGTACGATCCACTTCTTCACTTCAGGCTCCCCTTCTCGTTGTCGATCAGCCTTCGGACATGGGTCCGATGAAGGCCATGCTAGGGAGCATCGACGCGGCAGTGGTTGCATGGGTGTAAACTCCACCGAGAAGGTATGTAAAACGTTTGTGAAACAGCTCCCCTGCCGGGCGTACGCGTGCCATGATGGCGCGAAGGGCCGCCCCTCAGGGGCCGGCTTACCGATGCCGCCGGGAGTGAACACATGTCCACAATCCTCGTGGTCGAGGACGACCCGATCATCCGACAAACCGTCGAGTACGCGCTCAAACGGGCGGGCTTCTCGGTCGACTCGACAGGCGACGGGACAGACGCGCTGCAGCTCGCGAGCACACTGCAGCCCGATCTTGTCCTGCTCGACCTCATGCTGCCCGGAATCGACGGGTACCGCATCGCCGAGCAGATCCGCGCGCACGACAAGGAGACCGCGATCATCATGGTGACCGCGCTCGACGCCGACCGTGACAAGGTGCGCGGTCTCGACGCCGGTGCCGATGACTACATCACCAAGCCGTTCTCGATGGAGGAACTGCTCGCCCGCGTACGCGCGAACCTGCGGCGCGTACGCACCAGAGAGACCCTGGCCGATGACCGCACCATCGAAGTGGGCGACCTGCTCGTCGAGCCCAAGAGCTTCCGGGCCTCGGTGAAAGGCGTCCCCGCCAAACTGCGGCTCAAGGAGTTCCAGCTGCTCCATGCCATGGCGAAGCGAGACGGGCAGCTGTGCACTCGGCAGATGCTCGCCGAGGAGGTCTGGGGCTACGAGCACATGACCTCGTCACGGACGATCGATGTCCACGTCCGGAGGCTTCGCCAGGCGGTCGAGGACCCCTCTGACTACGTCTACATCCACACGGTGCACGGCATGGGGTACCGCTTCGAGGCACAGCGGAAAGACGACATCCCCGCATGAGCGCACTGAAGCGCATCACCGGCTCCTTGCTGGCCCGGCTCGCCGCGGGCTACGTCCTTGTGGCCGTCGTCTTCGCCGGCGCTTGGGTCTGGTCGCTGTACGGCCCGCTGACCGATGCCGCCCTTCGTCAGCAGCAGCGCAACCTGACCGCCGTCGCACAGTCTGCGGCACTTGTGGCCGGCGGCGCCCAAGCCACCCCCGCTCAGCTCGCCGAACAACTCGTCGCCAGAACCGACCTGCGGCTCACGATCGTGGCGACGGACGGCACCGTGGTCGCCGACTCGAACTTCGACCCCGCGCTGATGGAGAACCACGCGACCCGACCTGAGATAGCGGCGGCGCTCTCCGGTGAGACGGGCGTCGCCAAGCGCGTGTCCGCGACCGAGCAGCGCGAGGAGCTCTACGTGGCGGTTCCCGCGACGGTCGACGGCTCTCGCATCGCGCTGCGCGTCTCGCAGCCGGTGACCGAGATCGAGGCTATCGCCCAGCGCTCTCGCCGCGTAGGACTCCTGCTGCTGGGTGGCGCGTTGCTTGCGGCGGTCGCGATCGCCATCCACACGATGCGCCTTGCCGCCGCGCCCGTGGAGCGCCTCTCGGCGACTGCGCAGAAGATGGCGAGCGGCAACCTCGACGTGAGCCTGCCATCGGTTCCCACCGATCTTCAAACGCTCGCAGACGCCCTCGAGTCCCTGCGCGCTCAGATGCGTGCCCGCCTCGATGCCCTCGACGCAGAGCGCCAGTCCCTGCGTGCGACCATCGATGGCCTGCGTGACGCGGTCTTTGTGCTCGACGGCACGACGATCATGCTGGCCAACCGTGCGGCATCCCAATTGTTCCGAGCCCCGGCCAGCGGGTGGCACGACACGGAGCTGCGAAGCGCCGGACTACCCGGTTCGCTCGAGTCCGTGCTGCTCGAGCGTCTGCCGCATGCCGGTGCCGCGAGCGAGG
>CAYXQU010000265.1:0-2983 GCA_964467305.1 uncultured Eubacteriales bacterium | reverse complement strand
GCAGTTGGCGCTCCTCGCCACACACGATCAGCTCACCCGCCTGTACAACCGGCGAGGCCTCTGTGCCCACCTCGAGCACTGGCTGTCCTGGTCCCGTCGCTACGACCGCCCGATTGGCGTGGCGCTGATCGATGTGGACCACTTCAAGGACATCAACGACCGGTACGGCCACCATGCAGGTGACCGCGCGCTGGCCGCGATCGCCGATGATCTTCTTGAGATCGTCCGTGACTCCGACATCGTGGGCAGATGGGGCGGCGACGAGTTCATGCTGATCGCGCCCGAGTGCGCTCCGGACGAGCTGCGCGCGTTGCTCGAACGCATCGTCACGGCACTTCGGGACACCACGATCGTCGCGGACGGATGCGATGCTCAGATCACCGTGAGCGCGGGCGGGGCCATCAGCGCAGGCGGGCACCAGGTGTCGCTTGAGGAGTTCATCGCCGCTGCCGACTGTTCGCTGTACCGGGCGAAGGAGGACGGCCGCGACCGGGTGGGCGAGCTCGCGCCCCTGGCCGAGAAGGATCGCACCTGACGCGACGCGCCTTCGAGCGCGGCGACCAATGCCCACAGACAGTTACGCATCGCCTTTCGCGCAGAGCTCGGATGCGTGGTAGCTCGAGCGGACGAACGGCGCACTCGCCACCGCCGAGAAGCCCAAGCGGTACGCGTCTTTGGCCAGCGACGCGAACACATCCGGCTCGACGAATTCCGAGACCGGCAGATGCGCCGGGCTGGGCCTGAGATACTGCCCGAGGGTCAGCATGGTGACGCCGTTTTCCCGCAGATCGCCCATGACCTCGACCACTTCGGCATAGCGCTCGCCCAAGCCGAGCATTAGGCCCGACTTGGTAGGCAGATCCGGCTGGGTCTCCCCCACCCGCTTCAGCACGCGTAGCGAAAGCTCGTAGACCGCCTGCGGGCGCACGGTCGCGTAGAGCCGGGGAACCGTCTCGAGATTGTGGTTGAAGACATCCGGAAGCGCTGCGGCGACGAGATCCACAGACGCCTCGCGACCGCCGAAGTCGCTCGTCAGCACCTCGACCGCCGCTGCGGGCACCGCGCTACGAACGGCCTCGATCGTGGCCACGAAATGGCTGGCTCCGCCGTCGGCGATATCGTCGCGCGTCACTGTCGTGATCACCACGTGCTTCAGCCCGAGACGTGCGGCAGCCTCACCCACGCGCCGTGGCTCATCGGGGTCCAAGGGTGCCGGAGTCTTCGACTCCACCGCGCAGAACCGGCAATCCCGCGTGCACACACCGCCCATGATCAGAAACGTCGCGGTGCCCTCACTGAAGCACTCGCCTCGGTTGGGACACTTCGCGCTCTGGCACACGGTGTTGAGCTGCAGCTCGGCCAACACACCGTCGACCTCGTGGTAGGTGCCGGTGCGTGCGAGCGGGCGGCGCAGCCACGACGGCAGACGGCGGGTGCGCCCATCGTCTCCGTGCGCGTAGGTGGATGTGGAGTCAGGACGGGTGGTCATGCGCGCCATGCTAGCACGCTCTCGGCGACACGCTGACTACGCAAGGGTCGCTATTGCCTCGATCTCGACACGGCACCCCAGCGGAAGCGCCCGCACCGCGACGGTCGACCGCGCGGGGTACGGCTTCGAGAAGTGCTCGGCGTAGACCTCGTTCATCTCGGCGAAGTCGGCCATGTCGGTCAGGAATACCGTGGTCTTGACGATCGAGTCGAGCCCCGTGCCCGCAGCCTCCAACACCGCCGAGAGATTCGCCAGCGCCTGACGCGTCTGGGTGGGAACGTCGTCTCCGGCGAGCTGGCCGGTGACAGGATCGAGCGGCGTCTGGCCGGAGCAGAAAACCACTGTGCCCATCTGGACAGCGGCGGAGTACGGACCCAGCGCGGCGGGGGCCTTGGGGGCGACGATCTGTGACTTATCGACCATGAGGTCTCTCCTTAGTGTCCGCAGCCGGTCTTGGCGGCTGCCTCGAGACAGGCGAACTTCACGACTTCACTCACGGTGGGGTGGCCAAAGACCGAGTGCCCCACCTGCGCCACCGTCATGCCCGCAGACATGGGGATCGATATCTCCTGGATGAGCTCGGCAGCACCCGGACCAACGATCTGCGCGCCCACGATGCGCCCAGTCCCGTTCTCGGCGACGATCTGCACGAAGCCCTCGGCGTGGCCCTCGGCAAGCGCCTTGCCGTTGCCTGCGAACTTCATCACGACCTGAACCACATCGAGTCCGCGCTCCTTGGCGCCGTCGCGAGTCGAACCCACAACGCCTATGCCAGGCTCTGTGTAGACAGCGGCGGGCACCGTGGACAGGTCGACGGCGGCCTTCGCGGGTTGACCGGACAACTCGGCGACCGCGTTTCGGGCAGCCGCCTCGCCTTCAGCCTCGGCGACATGCGCAAGCATCATCCCGCCGATGAGATCGCCTATCGCGTAGACACCGGGCTGGTTCGTGCGCAGCAGCGCGTCGACCTTCACGGCAGCACGGTCCATCTCGATCCCGGCTTCCTCGAAGCCGAATCCCAGGCCGTTGGGGCGCCTGCCCGGTGCCGACAAGACCACATCCGCTTCGAGCACTGAACCATCGGTGAGCGTCGCGCTCACGCGGTCGCCCACTTGGGCCACGCTGTCCACGGCGACTCCCAGGTGGAACCGCACGCCCAGAGCCTCGAGCGCTTTCTGCGCCTCGCGCTGCACGCGCTTGTCGTTGCCGGGCAGCACGCTGGGCGTCAGCTCGACCACGTCCACCGTCGACCCGAAGTTCGCGTACGCGTCAGCGAACTCCAACCCGATCACTCCGCCGCCGATGATCACGACCTCAGCCGGTACCTCGCCCAACGCGGTGGCCTCGTCGCTTGTCCACACCCTGTCCAGCGAATGATCGATGTTAGGGAGCAGGAACGGGACCGAGCCGGTCGCGAGGATGATCGCGTCGGCGGTGATCTCGCTGAGAGTCCCATCGGCCGCGGTCACGCCGATCGTCTTGGGTCCCTGCAGC
>CAYXQU010000264.1:0-3028 GCA_964467305.1 uncultured Eubacteriales bacterium | reverse complement strand
GTCCCGCGTCTGCTCGCCGTCGCCGAAGATGGTCACGTCGAGGTCACGAAGCATGCGCTCGGCGAAGATGGGGATCACGTTGCCGTACGCGTCGTACCGCTGGCGCCGCCCGTAGACGTTGAAGTAGCGCAGGCACACGTTGTTCATGCCGTAGAGCTTGTTGTACACAAGGCACATCTTCTCGGCGGCCAGCTTGCTCGCGCCGTAGGGCGAATCGGGGTCTTGCGGGTGGTCCTCGGCGATGGGGAGGGTCTTGAGCTCGCCGAAGATGCCGGCAGACGATGAGAAGACCACCCGCCGGATCGAGTGCGTCCGAGCCGCCTCGAGCACGCGCAGCGTACCTATCACGTTGATCTCAGAGTCGCGCACCGGGTTGTCGATCGAGCGGGTGTTGCCCACGCTCGCGGCCAGATGGAAGATGACGTCGCAACCCGCCGCGGCGCGAGCCACGACATCGGGCGCGGACACGTCACCCAGATGGAACGTCGCCTCCGGGTTGAGGTTCTGCTCGTAGCCCGATGAGATGTCGTCGACGATGACCACTTCGTGGCCTTCGGCGAGAAGCAGTTCGACCAGGTTGCTTCCAATGAAGCCTGCGCCGCCGGTGACGAGTGCTTTCACAGTTGCTCCGTTTCGCATGAGTGATCGTTCGCTGTGCAGGTTACTGCACTATGCTACTACTCGTGTGGTACGTGTAGTCTCGCGATCTCAACGCAGTATGACCATCGCCTGTTGGCGCGGAGGAACGTGAAGCTCCTAGTAGTCGCAAGCTGGTATCCCGGCCCAAGTGACCCCACCGCCGGGGTCTTCATCAAGCAGCAGGTTCTGGCGCTCGCACCATCGTGCGAGGTCGCGGTGATGCACGTGGGCTTGGGCCCTTCGCGGCTCTCGGCTTACCTGGTAGAGGAAGACGGGATCCCGGTGGTCAGGGCAGAGGTGGGCTCCGGGCTGCTGGGCCAGACGCTCGACGTGCGGTCCGCAGGCATCGAGGCCTACGAGCTGCTGGCGGCGCAGTGGGGCGAGCCCGACATCGTTCACGTGCAGGCACTGTGGCCCGCCGCGACCGTCGCCCGGGCCATCAAGCGTCGCTGGGAGATCCCCTACGTCATCACCGAGCACTCCGAGGAGTACCTCGCGCAAAGCGACCGCAGGCTCGCCAGGTACCCGCTGGTGGTGCGGCTGCTGCTGGCCCCGCTCGCGCGCGATGCGTCGCGCACCATCGCGGTGAGCCGCTTTCTCGCAGATCGCCTGGTCGAGCTGGGGCTGGCGAAAGACCCGCTGGTCATACCCAACATCGTGCCTCTCATGCAGCCGGCACCGTTGGCGACGGGACGGCCGCACGTGATCGCGCACGTCTCGGTGATGGGGCCTGCGAAGGACCTGCCGAGCTTGCTCGAGGCGGTGCGCCAGTTGCGTGCCCGCCGAGACGACTTCGTGCTCAAGCTGGTGGGCGACGGCGAGTGCCGCGAGGCTGCCGAAAGCCTGGCGGCTTCGCTGGGTGTGGCGGAAGTGGTGGAGTTCACCGGCCGCAAGAACTCCCAGCAGGTCGAGGCGATCCTCGCGCAGTCCGCGCTTGTGGTGGTGAGCTCCACGCACGAGACCTTCTCGGTATCGGCGGCCGAGGCGCTCATGGCCGGCCGTCCGGTCGTCTCCACGCGCTGCGGTGGCCCCGAGGAGTTCATCACGCCTGAGGTGGGCCGGCTTGTCGCGGTGTCGGATCCCGGTGCGCTGGCAAGCGAGCTCGACTGGATGCTCGACCATCACGCCCAATTCGACCCGCAGCAGCTCCACGACTACGCAGCGGCCCGCTTCGCGCCGCAGGTGGTCGCGGATCGCATTCTCGAGGTGTACCGGGAGGTGCTCGATGCCTGAGAGCCCGCGCTTCTCGGTGACCGTGCCCGCATACAACGCCCAGCACACCCTCGCTGAGACCATCGAGTCGGTGCGTTGCCAGGACTTCCAAGACTGGGAGCTTGTGATCGTCGACGACGGCTCCACCGATGAGACCCTGGATATCGCATCCCACTACGCCGAGACAGACCCGCGCATCTCGGTGATCTCGCAGGTGAACCGGGGTTCTGGCGGTGCGTACAACACGGCCGTCCTCCACGCGCAGGCTGACCTGCTCGTGATGCTGTCCGCAGACGACCTGCTGGCCTCGCGCCACCTGCAGGAGATGGCGCGCTTCATCGATGACAACCCGGCTGCGTCCATTTTCACCTGCGACGGCTGGTACGAGTACCCACACGATGTGCTGGTACACGTGAACGCCTCGGCTACCTGGGCGAGTCCTGATCGGATCACCATGGCGGAGCTGCTTCGCGCGTGCTTCTTCGGCGTGGGAGCGGTCTACCGCCGAGAGGTCTACGACGCTGTTGGCGGCTTCAACGAAGACCTGTACGCCGAGGACTATCTGTTCTGGCTTCTCGCGCTCGCCAAGGGGTTCGAGCACCGCCACCTGAACGATCGGCTGGCAGTGCACCGGCGCGATGCCACGCAGAAGTCCGCAGACGCGATCGCGATGCGACGCACGGACATCCGCGTGCTGCAAGAGGTCATCGCGAGCGACCTGCTGGGTGACGATGACCTCGAGGTGGTGCTGAGGGTCATCGCACGCCACCGCCGCAACGTGCGAATCAGGCGTGTCCTGGGAACTCTCATGGGAGAGAAGCTTTCGACCGGGCTCATCGACCGCATGGCAGGGCGCGGGCCCTCGTCCGGAGGCGACACCTGATGGATCGCGGCCTCACCGTAGGCATGATCAACAACTTCGCTGGCGACTCGCTGGGTGGCGGCGAGGTGCAGCTTCTCGAACTCGTGCGCGGGTTGATAGAGCACGACGTGGCGGTGACGGTCGCGTGCCCGCCCGGCTCCGGGTTACATGGCGAGCTGAGTGGCTTCTCGGAAGTCAGGACGGTGGCCGTCGACTACGGGGCGCGCTCGTTGCGTGCGACGGTCAACACGCTCACCCGCGAGCTGTCCCATGCCTCGGTGGTTCAGGGGACCGGTTTTCTCACGAACATAGTGG
>CAYXQU010000263.1:0-3031 GCA_964467305.1 uncultured Eubacteriales bacterium | reverse complement strand
AGCTCGGCGAGGGTGCCTATCCCCGTGGCTCGTGACACGTTGTATCCACACTACGCCGATGGCTTGACAGCACCATGCTGATTCTGCACGGCGATGACATCTTCGGGGCTGCGGAGCACGGTGCCGATCTGGCGCGCAAGTCGGTTCGCAGTGGTGCGGTAACGTTGGTGTCGCAAGTTGTGCTGTTCGCGCTTCAGATTGTCATCACGGTGTTCTTGGCGAGGCTACTAACACCGGCCGACTTCGGCCTGATAAGCATGGTGGCGGTGTTCATGGGGTTTGGTGAGCTGCTCCGCGACGCCGGGCTCGCATCAGCGACGATACAAAAGACCACTATCACGCACGATCAGATCAGCACGGTCTTCTGGGCGAACGTCGCTTTGAGCGTGTTGCTGGGAGCGGGTTTGGCGGCTGCGGCACCAATCATCGCTGTCTTCTACCACCAGCCAGACTTGACGGCCGTTACGATGGCTCTGGCGATAGGCTTCGCCATAGGCGGATTCTCGAGTCAGCACGCTGCGCTTCTTCAGCGGCACATGTTCTTCACTTCGGCGGCTGTCGTGGCCATCTCGTCCAAAGTTGTCTACTTGGTCACGGCCGTGGTCCTCGCAATGCTCTCCGCTCGGTATTGGAGCTTGGTTGCTGGAGCCATTGCGCAGTCGGTGGCGACTGTAGCCCTCACCTACTTCATGTGTAGGTGGACGCCGGGTCGTCCGAGGCGTGGTGCCGGCGCGCGTGTGCTGATCAGGTTTGGCGGGAATGTGCTTGGGTTCAACATCGTTAACTACTTCACGCGCAACATGGACAACATCCTCATCGGACGGCACCTTGGTCCAGGGCAGCTTGGGCTCTATTCCAAGGCGTACGGTCTCTTCATGTTGCCAATCGACCAGATACGGGCCCCGCTGCAGGCAGTTGGGATGCCTGTCCTCAGCTCTCTGCGAACCGATTCCACCAGGTATGCCAGGTACTACTACCGGATAGTGACAACTCTGGGGACGCTGACAGTGCCCATCGTGGTGTTCTGTGCTGCTGAGGCGCCGTTCATCATTGAGTTGCTGCTGGGGAGTCAGTGGCTAGCCGCCGTCCCCGTCTTCCGCGTGCTGGCCATTTCGGCGTTGATTCAGCCTGTATCCACAACACGCGGCCTTGTCATGCTCAGTTGGGGGCTGCCGGAACGGTACTTCCGTTTCGGCGTCATCAACGCAGTCGTCACCGTCAGTAGTTTTGTGGCTGGCCTCAGGTGGGGCATTGTCGGCGTTGCTGCGGCGTACGCGCTCGCCAACTACCTCATCCTCGTGCCCTCATTGTGGTATTGCTTCAGGGACACGCCAATCAGGACCTACGACTTCCTTGCATCCTTAGTGCCGTCGATAATCATTGGTGCCCTTTGCGGGAGCGTCTTTGCGTTGGAACTCCTCAATGCTGACGGTTCCCGCCTGGTGCACGTCGCGATATCTGTGGCGTTCGGATGTCTGTACGGAGGTTTGTCCGTCACTCGGCGTTCGGTCCGGGAGACGATGGGTCAAGTCCGGGCTGCCTTCTTGGGGCGCGCGTAGCGGCTGCGGATCGGTGCGGAAGTGAGGAACTGGGCTTCGTCAACCCCGCGGAGCGGCACGTAGCAAAGCGTCGATGGCTGCTGACCACATGCCCTCGTTGGCCGCTCGCATATTGTTCAGGGTCAAGGATATGGCGGCGGCCAAGCGCGCAGCGTTGTCGTCGTCAGTGATGTCGGTGATACGGTCCAAGAACTCGTCAAGGCTAGCGCGGTGGTCGAAGCAGTAGGCATCCATTCCAAAGTCCGCGTAGAGCGCTGAGTACTTGTGAGACCAGCCCAGCGCGACAGAAGGGACGCCTTGGGCAAAAGCGGACACGAGAGCGTGGTAGCGTGATCCGACGATTCCGCGGCTTTGGCCGATGACGGTCTTGAGGTCACCTAGGGCGCCTCCAGTCTCCACCGACACGGCGCGGAGCTGCGAGTTGGACATGGAGTTCAGAAGGTGTCGCGCAAGCTCGAAGTCCTCTTCTTCGTCGGAGTGAACTAGGATTCTCACCTCCAACCCAGCTGCGAGGATCCTCTTTGACGCTTCGAGCAAGAACTGCGTGTAGTGCGTGTGCCATGTCCTATCGCCATGGTCGAGCACTCTGCCGTTTGGCACGACACAGCAGTATGAAGGCTTCTGGTTCGGTGTGAGATGCTCAGCACGTCGGCTGAACAGCGTGATGTCCGGCGATAGCCGAAGGCGCTCGGGATGTGCTGTGATTTCTAGTACGTGCGCGTAGGACTCGCGGTCACGGGCGCAGATGAGATTCGCTCGTTCGGTCACCCGTCGGAAAGCGTCTCTGACTGTAGGCTCAGTGAACGGCCCGAATGCCTGGGGCAACATCACGATGGGTCGCCCTCGGCGGCCGTGATACTCGCACAGCCGCGCGAAACGCTCGACTTTTCCGGCTCCCCACTGATCGCTGTAGGCGAACCCGGAGAGGTCTACGAGGGCGTCGACCTCACGCTGGTCCATCAGGCTGTGCGCCTGGAGGAAGGCCTTGTACCGCGACGGTGCGGCCGTTGAGGCGATCTTCTGGAGGAAGCTCGAGGTTCGTGAGAACCGCCAATCGTGACTGGAACCGGCGAGAATGCGTCTGAGCTCGAGTTCCGCACGACGCTGAGGCGAGTCGACTTTCATGAAGAGCGCCGGTACGTAGTCCGGAAGGCCTTCGCCGAGCCTGTTCAGCGTGGTTCGGAGCATAAGCTCAGCGCCTTTGTTGACGAAATTCGCCCCATACAGCTCTATGTTCAAGGCTGTCCTTCTCCTATGGCCGACCGGCGCTTGCTCGTCTCGCAGAGTCCATCCCTTCGAAGGCTGTCGGCGGCGATACCGCGAGATGACCTGCCTAGGGAACGAGGTCTGATTGAGGGGGTACTGCACTCTATCATCACCTTCCGGATTTGACGCTGGCCAATGTGCTGGTGGCCTGCGGGAGATAGCCGCGATATCGTCTCCCTACATGAATGTGCCGCCCTGGTTAGAGG